>QNDO01000158.1 GCA_003644895.1 Candidatus Hydrothermota bacterium
CCTTCTCCCAGCTCCTTCAGGAGCTTTTCCAGCTCCTCGTCACTGTGTAGATACCATTCCTCTTTGCCCTTTTTCACTCTGTAAAGCGGAGGCTGGGCAATATAGATGTACCCTTGTTCCACAAGGGGCTTCATGTATCTGAAGAAAAGTGTCAGAAGCAGTGTTCTAATATGAGAACCATCAACGTCTGCATCGGTCATGATTATTATTTTCCCATACCGTGATTTTGAAGGATCGCATTCATCACTAATACCAGCTCCTATGGCGCTAATAAGGGTCTTTATCTCCTCATTGGATAGTGCCCTGTCAAGGCTTGATTTTTCAACATTAAGTATTTTTCCCCTTAAAGGAAGTATAGCTTGAAATTCTCTGT
Source organism: Candidatus Hydrothermota bacterium (assembly GCA_003644895.1). GTDB lineage: Bacteria > Hydrothermota > Hydrothermia > UBA1063 > UBA1063 > B29-G16. Next base: position 374 of record QNDO01000158.1, read on the forward strand.
CTCTTCCCTGTTTTGCAGATCCACCTGCAGATTCACCTTCCACTATGAAAAGCTCGGAATGTTCAGGATCCTCGGCTATACAATCTGCAAGTTTGCCAGGAAGTGTATCCGATTCAAGGAAGGATTTCCTTCTTGTGAGCTCCCTTGCCTTCCGGGCCGCCTCACGGGAACGTGAGGCAAGGATACATTTTTCCATAATCTTCTGGGCATCTTTTGGATGCTCATCGAGGAATCTTAAGAGTCGACTATAAAAGGTAGACTCCACGATGCCCTTGATATACCCATTTCCGAGTTTTGTTTTGGTCTGGCCTTCAAATTGTGGATCAGGAAGCTTCACATGAACCACCGCTGTAAGCCCTTCCCTTACATCTTCACCTGAAAAACTTTTATTATTTTTCAAGTATCCAAATTTTTTGCCGAAGTCATTGAGGGCTCTGGTCAAAGCAGATTTAAAACCCGAAAGATGTGTCCCACCTTCTGTGGTATTTATGGTATTGGCAAAGGTCAATATGTTTTCTGTGAAGCCAGTGGTATATTCCAGGGCTATTTCTATCTCTACCCCATCCTTAGTCACTTCCATATAAAATGGTCTGGAAATAACCTCTCTTGCTTCGTCCAGATAGGCAAGAAACTCAATCAGGCCACCTTCGAAGTGAAACACCTCTTCCTTATTGGTTCTTTCATCTCTGAGAATTATTTTAACTCCCTTGATAAGATAAGCCAGCTCTCTCAGCCTTTCCTTCAAATACTCGTATTCAAAGACTGTGGTTTTGAATATTTCTGGGTCGGGTTTAAAGCTAACCTCGGTTCCGGTATCCTCACTTTCCCCGATTACCTCAAGTTCTGTAATCTTCTCTCCCCTTTCAAATCTCTGACTGTATACCTTGCCGTCCCTCCTTACCTTTACCTCTAACCACTCAGAAAGTGCATTAACCACAGAAGCTCCAACTCCATGAAGACCTCCAGAAATCTGATACACTTTCGAATCGAATTTTCCACCTGCATGGAGATAGGTGAAAACTACCTCCACAGCTGGTAAACCTGTTTCAGGATGGGGATCAACAGGGATACCTCTTCCGTTATCCTTGATGGTTGCACTTCCATCCTTGTTTATCTGAACGAGAATCTCTGTACAGAATCCGGCGAGAGATTCATCAATGGCATTATCTACAATTTCAAAAACCAGATGATGAAGCCCTCTTTTTCCAACATCACCGATATACATGGCAGGACGTCTTCGGACGCCCTCAAGACCCTTTAATATTTTGATATCTTCTGCTCTATAACCATTATTTTCAGCCATTTTACTTCCCCCTTATAAACCTGATATCTTCTATAACTTCTTTACCAAACTCTTGATTTACCTTATTGATTAAATATAACTTCTTCATCTGCAATTCTGTTCTTAAGGCCGGACTCTTTACACCTACAAATAAGACCTTCTTTTTCACAAAAAGGTGGGTTATTTCCTCACCAAAATTTCTGAAGAAGAAATCCTGCGCAAAATTCACAAACTCAGCGACTTCCACTCTTTTTTTGATCCCAATATCTTCAATTACAGAGTTTAATATATCCTTAATCCTTTTCATAGCTCTATCAAATTTGCCTCATACTGCAGACTCCAGCGAGGAGTTGTTATAAAAACCTGCGATTCAAGTTGTCCCAGTAAAGCTTCAATTCGCTCATCATCCAGGATACTTAAGGGTTCATCCAGAATTAAAACTGGTTTCTTATCTTTATCCTTCTCAAACCTCTCCATAAATGCAAAATACAACGATAGAAGCATCATCCTTTTTTCAGCTTCTGAAGCTGCTGCCTTTGCAGGCCGTCCTTCAATATAAAATTCAAATCTATCCCTGTGTGGACCGTAAATTGAAAATCCAAATTCAAGTTCCTCTTCAAGTTTTGAGTCAAGAATCCCCTCTTCAATATCGATCTTTTTAAAATATCTGATATCAGCCTTTTTCCCATTCAGGAGCACACCAGATTTTAAGTCAAAGGTCATAGTTATCTCCTTCAGAAATTCAGTCCGTTTCGTAATGATATATGTGGAAAGCTTCTCAATCTCGCGATTCCAGTATTTTACCTCCTCCAGCCTTTTTTCTTTAAGCAATACATTCTTATTTTCTATAGCCTTCCTGTAATCAATAAGAGTACGGTAATAATGCATATCAACCAGTGAAATCAGTTTATCAAATAGGCTTCTCCTCTTTTCTGGAGGACCATCCACAATATCCTGGTCCCTATCCGTTGAGACCAGAGTGGGAAACAGAAAAAATAACTTGGATAACCTATCCACTTTTTTTTCATTTACATGTATCTTTTTAACCCTGTTATGGGAAGAATAGAAACACTTTATCATATGCTCCACATCATCTTGATAAAGCCCCTCAATCCGGAAAAAGTCCTCTCCCCACATTACAAGATCTGAATCCAGCACTCCTCTGAAGGACCGGGGGAATGAGAGATATGCTATGGATTCAAGCAGATTCGTTTTCCCTGAGCCATTTTTTCCTATAATTATATTCAGACCTCCCTGGAACTCAAAAACCCTGTTTTCAAAGTTCCTGAAAAATGTTAAAGAAAGAGTTTTAAGCATTTTTATACTTAAATTATATGCCAAAACCCTTGAAAAATCAAAGCAAAGGACTTATTATAACCCTATGAAAACAGGTTATATCACATTACCACTCCACCACGGAAGAGCGCCTAGATGGCTTTTCCAGAGGATGGTAAAGCTTTCACGGGCAATTGTTGAAGCAATTGTTATGGAATTCGGATCAGATGAGTTACTGAAACGCCTTTCAGATCCACTGTGGTTTCAGGCTTTTGGATGTTTGCTTGGATTTGACTGGCACTCCTCCGGCCTCACCACTACCACAGGTGGGGCATTAAGGGAGGCTTTAAAAGACATCCAGTATGATCTTGGTCTCTTTATTGCTGGGGGTAAAGGTAGAACATCAAGAAAAACCCCTGAAGAGATATTAACTATTTCTGAGAAAACAGGTATTGAGGGTGACAGTCTTGTATATGTGAGCAGAATGACTGCAAAAGTGGATTCATCACTTCTTCAAGATGGTTATCAAATATATCACCATATTATACTGTTCACAAAAGAGGGGAAATGGGCGGTTATTCAGCAGGGACTCAACGAAATAGACAGAACTGCTCGAAGATACCACTGGCTTGGAGAGAAAATAGAAAGTCTTGTTAAGGAACCTCATACCGGCTTCTTTTTTGAAAAAATCATTGAAAACGTGCTTGATTTAACCGCAACGAATGCAGAGGATGCACGGAAAATTTTACCTGAATTGGCTTCTAGACCTCCCGACAAAACCATCAAAGAGTTGAACAAGCTGAAAGTATCTGAATTACCCAGAAGACACGCCATACTCATTAAGGATATTAAACCTGAAAATCTTCGCAAGATTTTGCTAAGCACGTACGAGAGAGTTCCTCAGAATCTTGAGGAACTTCTATCTCTTAGAGGTGTAGGACCTAAAACTATAAGAGCTCTGGCACTGGTTTCAGATTTAATATATGGTGCGAAACCCAGTTATGAGGATCCTGTGATTTATTCTTATGCACACGGCGGCAAGGATGGTCATCCTTATCCCGTAGCACGGAGGGTATATGATAGAAGCATAGAGGTTCTTGAAAGAGCCATCACCCGTGCCAAACTGGGAAAAAGAGAAGAACTGGAAACATTGAGGAAGCTGGAAAAACTGTTTACACAATAAATTCGGTAGAGCGGAAAGCGTGAAGCGGGCAGCGTAAAGCCCTTTGAGATTCTTCGTCGTCCGCCTGAGGCGGACTCCTCAGAATGACAAAAAGTAATCCATTCTTCAATCGTTTTCCGTCTACCGTCTACCGTTTACCGTCTACCGATTTCTCTCCTTCGTCTACCGTTTACCAATAAGTACTTCCTCTTGACCTTTTCTTAACTTTACTTTATAATTC
>QNDO01000159.1 GCA_003644895.1 Candidatus Hydrothermota bacterium
ATTTAAGGGTTCTTTCTATTATCCAACCAAGGACCGGTGACTGGGCCCTGCCAGCAGAAAGATTCTTATCCTTAAAATAATCCTGCAGGAAGGAAGAAAGCTCAAAACCAAGCCAGCGGTCTTCAGCTCTTCTCACAAATTGAGCCTTCACCCTCTCCAGATCAAATTCTTTCAAATTGGTAAGGGCTTCCAGGATAGCCTCCCGTGTCACTTCATGAAACTGGCTTCTTTTAATGGATTTTGCATAGGGGTAAAGAAGATTCCTAAGATCCCATGCTATTTTTTCACCTTCTCTATCGGGATCAGTGGCGATGATGACATTACCCGTATGGTAGGAAAGAGTTCTAAGAAAGTTTATGTGATGAAAAGAATCCACAATATCACGGGACTCACATCGTGGACATACTATCTCATTTTTGACAACTTTGTAATTATCGGTAAAAGTATAGCTACAATTTTTACATTTTCTTATGGGAGTAAATATAAATTTGAAGTTATTCTTTTCAGTTTCTATACCATGGAGTCCTCTCTTTACACTTAGATCGGAAACGTGACCAAATGAAGGTGCTATGATAAGGACATGGTTTCCCGTTGTAACCTCATAAATCCCCCCATGTTCTGTAGCTATAATGTTGGGTTTCCCAAAAAAAGAGGCGATCTGTCTTACTTTGTTGGGACTTTCAACAATAAAGAGATAAGGATTAATAATCTCTTCCTCTTTTGTCTTGGTTCTTAATTTTCTTCGATCTTCGTCTAATAATTTTTTCAGGCTTTTGAGCTCCGTGAGATTAAGTTTAGCAAATAAGATGTTTTTTAATGTTGCTCTTTTAATAAATATATCAATTTTCTCCGGTGTATCCATTACAATGGAAAGTCCCTTTGTTATTCCACCCTGATACATGCGGGATGTCCTTCCTGAGGCCTGTATATATGTGGTTATATCCGGAAATACTAAATATTCATCTTCAACAAATATTCCTCTCTCCATTAGGGATTCTTTTGAAATACCAGCAAGATTTTCTCTCAGGGTTTTGTTTTCATCGAATTTATTCCCAAGAAGGGTTTTAAGAAAATGTGTTAGTTTTTCTCCTGGAGATTCTACATGGAGAGGGATCCTTACAGATGGGATACCATAAAATATTGCAAATTTTATCCTCTCAGGATAGTCGAGTCCTCTTACCATAACTCCGTAAGAAGTTGCCACTCCAAGAAGAATGTTAATTTTCCCGCTGGCGAAGTCTTCAAGGTCTTTCTTTTTCTTTGAGATGGCAAGTCCTACCTTGATGCCATGTTCTTTCAAAAAATCACGGAGCTTGTAAAGTTCTTCTTCTCTGGATGCAAATATCAATCCCCCATCTTGGAGAATCCTGAGAATTTCAAGTAATAGATTTTTTGATTTCTGTTTAACATATTTATCTTCAATATTTCTTACCAGGTTCTGAAAAACACCAACTCTAAAACCCAGGATGTTGAAGAATAATTCTGCACTTTTTCCAGGCTTTGCAGTAGCAGTAGATACCATTAAGGTTCCCCGTTTCACATCAGGTATAGCCTGTTTGTTTTTGATTTCTGAAGGTTTAACACCCAGAAGCATAAGAACCTTTTCCACATTTTTTGAAGCTTTGAGAAGTGCATCGACATCATCCACAAAAAGGTAATCAAACCTTTTGCCTCTTAAAAGGTTAAAATTTTTTGATATGAATTGGTTTGTGGTAATTAGAATATCGTACTCAAAATCTGTAATTTTCTGTTTCAGGATCTCCTTCTCTTTTTCATTAATATCTCCATGATATGCAATAATTTTAAGTTTGAATCCAGCCTTCTTTAAGAAATTTATCAATCTCTCGTGATTTTCCTTAACCAGTATTGATGTGGGGAAAATCAGATAGCTTTTTTTCTTTTTATATTCTGCTAAATAGAGTGATATGATTAAGCCAAAAACCGTCTTTCCAGTACCTGTAGGTGCAGTTATAGGAAAGCTAATGTGGTTTAGGACCCTCAAAGCCCACAATCTCTGAAGGTTTCTCATGGATGATCCCAGGAGTTTTGTGAAGAGGTTGTCCAGGTTTTTTAATTCTTCTTCCAGTCTGGATGGGAGAAGTGGGTGTTTTCTATACTGGCAAAGCCCTTTGTCAATTTCAAAGGAACCAAAATCACCTTTACAAACAGGGCAGAATTCTCCATACAATACATTAGGTTGTCTTATTTTCATTTTATGTTCAATTATACTGGGTCATACTTAAAAATGGAAAAACCTTGCAATTTTCCAAAAAATACATTACTTTTTAATTGATGAAAAGGGAAAAAATTTTTACTATTTATGCAATGACTATAGCTCTGGTGGGTATTGTGATCCCTTTGTTATATGTAATTTTGAAGAAACCACCCTTCCCGCCAGTTCTTGATTATACAGCATTTTTTATAGTAGCCGCTGTGGCTGCTGTCTTATATATTCAGGTTGAGAATACTATAGTTTCCTTTGAAATTGCGATATTTTACTTCTTAACTCTGGTTTTTGGTCCATATACTGGTAGCTTTACAGCTATGATTGTCATCCTGATCGTGTGGATATTTAAAGCCATTTATTTCCATTTTAAGGAAAAGATCAGTATTGTGAGTGTGTTGCAGAGTGGGGCATTTAATGCGGGCCTTTATGGAATTATATTTCTCATAGGAGGAGTAACATATATAAGCTTATATCCTGCGAAATATGCTTATGTTGCGTCTATTTTTGCCATTATCCTGACCAACGAAATGATCTTTATGTTAAAATCCCTGATAGAAGGGGAAAATATCAAGAAATATATTTTAGAAGAGGCGCTTTTAAGTGATATTTTAGAAATGTGTATTTACCCTCTGGGCATTAGTATGGCCTTTCTGTACTCTGATTATGGACTTTCTTCATTATCTCCTTTGCTCATAGCCATATTGTTACTCTCTTACATGGGGAAATCCATGTCTGATTTTCAGATTAAACTGTCAAGGCGCATTAAAGAAGAAAGTGAATTGAATAAAATTGCCCGTGCTCTGGGGGGTATTCTGGATCCTGGTGTCCTTGTAAAAAAGATCCTTGAAGAAACACTCAGATTTACAAGAGCTAAAAAGGTGATTTTTATCCCCATGAGGAGACTTCCCTGTTTAAGAAAGGCTATTATGTACGATGGAGTTAATTTCACATCTCTTACAAAGGAGGAAGCAAAAAAACTCCCCTATACCCTTGCCCTTGAAGTAAAAAGCGGAGGTGCCTTCTATGCAGAAATTCTTGTGGATACCCCTTCTCCAATAAGCAAGGAAGAAATGATACTGGCGAATAATCTGATAGAGATAATATCTAAAAGTTTAAATAATGCCATACTATATAAAGAATCAATCGTGGATGGTTTAACAGGACTGTACACAAGAAGATATTTTGAGAATCGCCTGAAAGAGGAAATAAAGCGTTCTGATCGATATGGGGACATATTCAGCCTGGTTATGTTTGATCTGGATAATTTTAAATACATAAATGATGCATTTGGACATCTGATAGGGGATAAAGCATTACAGCAGTTTGCAAAATGCATTAAGAGGATCCTGCGTAAATCTGATCTTGCTGCAAGGTGGGGCGGAGATGAATTTGTTGTGATTCTTCCGGGAGCTAAAGAGGAAGAAGCTCTGGAAATTGCAAAAAGACTTGAAAAGGAACTGAAAAATAATCCAGTGGTGCATAAGGATCAGAAAATTGTTATAGATGTTTCCTTTGCAAGTGTGACTTACACACCGAGCAGTCGATTGAAGGCTAAGGATCTATTCCATAAAGTTGACGCCTTGCTGCTCAAGGAAAAACAGAAAAAAGGCAACAGGCAGATTGCCCCAGAAGATAATTAAATAACTACTTTTACAGAATCTTTTGAAACATCGCTCAATTGATAATAAGGAGGGTTTCCTTTAAAATACTAAACTATGAGATGGAATAAGGCGTTTATACCTACTTTGAAGGAAGATCCAAAGGAAGCTGAAAATGCTTCACACAGGCTTCTTTTACGTGCAGGTTTTGTAAAACAGCATCAGAGTGGTGTATATATTTTCTTACCTTTGGGCTGGAAGGTAATGCTGAAGATTATGAAAATTGTACGTGAGGAAATGGATCGTATCGGCGCACAGGAGATGTTGATGCCGGCCCTTACATCTGGGGATGTATGGAAAAAATCTGGTAGATGGGAAGATTTTGGAAGCGATATGTTTAGACTTAAAGATAGAAAAAACAGAGATATTGCTCTTGCGCCAACACATGAAGAAATTATGACACTTCTTGCCAAGGAACATATAAG
>QNDO01000160.1 GCA_003644895.1 Candidatus Hydrothermota bacterium
CCGAAGAAGCGCTTGATCTAACCCAGGAGGTATTTTTAAAAATTTACAAAAATCTGAGAAAATTCCGAGGTGAATCCTCCTTGAAAACATGGATTATGAAAATAGCAACAAACCATGCTAATTCTTTTTTTTCACGAAGTAAATTTAGAAAATTACTAAGTTTTAACAAATCGATAGAATATCTCAAAGATACAAAAAACGAAAACAACGGCCTGAAATTAGAAGTTGAAAACGCTCTGCTGAAACTAAGAAAAAAAGAAAGAGAAATAATTGTTCTTTACTATATGGAGGGTTTTAGCTACAAGGAGATTTCAACTCTTTTAGGAATACCCATAGGTACTGTTAAATCACGCCTCAACAGAGCAAAAGAAAATCTTAAAAAAATATTGGGGGACAATTATGGAAAATAAAGAATTTTTTGAAAATCTCAAAAAAATTAGAAAGCAGGCCCCTCCAGAACTTGATGAGAAAGTATTTAATGCTTTAAATAAACAGAGAAAAAGGTTATGGCTATTAACTCCTGTCTTTGCGACAATGATTCTTTTATTCATTTTTGTCTATTTGACAAAAATGACACAAAATGACGAACTGATGGCTGTCACTTATATAGTAGAACTGCGGCAGCCAGAAGAGTATGGTATTTATTCGGGGGAAGTACCTCTTGATCTTGAAATAATTCCTAAGAGTCTCTATTCCTATACCATACTGGAAAATGGTGATACACTGGATTCAGGTGAATTTCAAGGACTTCTCCAGGATACAATGGTATTAACCACAGGTTACCATAGAATAACTATAAAGCTTAAGAATTACTCTACAGGAGAGGAGCAAACTGTAGAGAGAGTATTTTTTGGACTGTAGCATTGTTTCCCTTGTTTTTCCTACTGATAATAGATTATAATTAATGTATGGCAATTTCAAAGCGTTTGTTGGAAATAATAGTTTGTCCCATATGCAAAGGTGATCTCAAATATGTAAGGGAAGAAGACGTGCTGGTATGTTGTAATTGCAAATTAAAGTATCCCATCGAGGAGGATATTCCCGTTTTGCTCCCGGAGGAGGCAGTTAAAATTGATAAAGACTCTGATATTTGTAATTCTCCAGAGTAATATTTTAAGTGCTTATTTTAAAGTTGCAAAATCTACCCCCCAAGAAGTTGTAATTGAATTTCAGGGACCAGACAACTTTTACAAAATGCTTCAGGTAGAGGATGGTTCTGTTGCAATACTGGATGGTGAGGAATTATTGTATAAAGAGCCGGGGGTTCCCTATATACCTTTTTTCAGAATTCCTATAGCACTTGATTTTAGAGGAAAATATACTGTTGAGATGACTATAGTGGAAAAAGAGCAGATTCCATTGAAGCTAGCGGGACTTCCGGAATATCGAGATGATGGATTAAGCCTGAGGTTTAAAAAGGTCACTACAAAGGGGACGTTCCCCCCCAAGAACCTGGTATATGCTGACACAACATATATTCAGCGTGGTACTCCTTATGCAAATTTACATTTCAGCCCTTACATATACAATACTGCTACGGGGATACTCACCTATATCAAAAAAGCCAGATTCCGGGTTATAAGGGAAGCAAATTCTACTCCAGTTAAAACTGGAAAATGGGATATCCAGTTCCCCTCGTTAAAAAGAACCCTGCTGAATTATAAAGGACAATCTATATCTCTGAACGGTACAAAAATTAAACAAAACCCATTTGATGAGGCATCTCTATGGTTCAGTGTACAAATAACAGATGATGGAGTTTACCGGATTGCATACGAAGATCTTAAAAAGGCTGGCCTAAATTTTGAACCTCCGGCAGACCAGGTTGCAGTGTATACCCTAGCTGGAGATACTCTCCCGGGTGATATTACTCAAGCATATAAAACATTTAAAAAAATTCCCATTATAATAAAAGATGTGAATAACAATGATATATTTGACCAGGGGGATTACATCCTCTTCTTTGGCATAGCTCCCCACGGTGTGAGGTTCAGCAAACAAAACTCTAAATATTATTACTATAAAAATCCGTATACGGATACAACCACATACTGGATTGGGATAGGTTCTTCCACACCCTTAATGGATACTCTTTTTGTACAACCAGACACTACAATCAATGAAATTTCGGTCTTTTACCATCACGAAAGAGATCTTACGAACATTGGATGGAAAGGTATTTTATGGGAGGGAGAAAGTATTATCAGAGCTTCCGGCAGTTCCGAGGCAAACCTCCGCTTAGATTTTAATTTATCGGAAATCCATTCCCCTGACGGCCTTCTGAAAATTCAGTTAGTGGGAGGATGGGAGACCAGTGTAAGAAAAGTCGTGATTGAACTCAATGGCATCCCTCTTGACACCCTTACCTGGAGTAACTATGGAATAGTTAAAAGGGAGATAAATGTTTCGAATCTAAAGTCAAACAATTCGCTGAATATAAAATTATTGCCAGGAGCTCAGGGAGAAGGTGAAGAAGATATAATCTATCTGGATTATGTATCATGTATATACAGAAAAACAACTTCTTCTCTCTCAGATGAACAAGCTTTTTACGAAGGCAGTGATACCATGATGGCGTATATAGATTTAGGACTACTCTCTCCGTTATTTGTTCTGGATATCACGCAAAGTACAGCCCCAAAGATTATACCTATAACTCAAGAAAACGGAAGATTTAAAGCTTCAGTTTTCATAGCCAAGGGGGCTATGTTTTATATTGCCCAAAATACAAAAAACCCAAAAAAAATTAAAATAGAACCTCGTGCAGGGTCGCTTTACAACGTGGAAGCAGGGGTAAACTATATTGCAATAACTTCCAAGAATTTCACCTCCACTTTACTAAAATATAAGAGATACAGAGAATCCCATCTTTTAAAATTTGACGGCGAAAAATGGGTAGAATCGGAAGGGAAAGTTAAAATAGTAGCTGTTGAAGATATATACAGAGATTTTGGATTTGGTCAAGTAGATCCGGTAGCTATCAGAAATTTTCTAAAGCAATATTTTGATTCCAATCCGCAAGATCTTCTTTATGTGGCTTTATTTGGTGATGCAACGTATGATTATAAAAACCTCCGTGGCGGAGGCAATATTGTACCTGCCTATGAACCAGTAATTTCCTCGGACATAGACGACATGAAAGGGGCCAGAGATGAGTTCTACGCAGATATGACCGGTGATGGATATGCAGATTTTTATATTGGTAGAATTCCTGTAAGAACTAAAGAGGAATTGAGTAATTTTGTGGATAAGCTGATATCCTATGAAAGAAAAGATCTTTCCGGTTATTGGCGCTCAAGATACATCCTCGTTTCAGATGACGAATATAATGCAGCCGGAATACCTTCAGAAATGAGTTGGCATCTTCCTTACGTTGATTATATAAGAAGAAACCTTACATTGCCTTTTATAGAAGTCAGAGAAGTATATGAAATCAAATACGGATCCCCTGGGGATATAGTAGAAAGGGGGAGAGAAGCAAAGGAAGCCTTTATTAAAACTTTTAATCAAGGAGGACTACTTCTTACTTTTTACGGTCACGGTAACCCAGTACAGTTGACCCATGAACAGATGCTTATACTGCAGGATCTTCCGAACTTGAAAACCTCGGGGAAACCTCCGCTTACCATGTTTTTTTCATGTAAAGTAGGTGCATTCACCCGCCTTGATCCCGCACATGGTATTGCTGAATATATGGCCGTACAGGATCAAGCAATAGCTTCCATTGCTTCTACCATTTCCCAATTTGTGTCTGTAAATGACTATTACGGTAGATATATCCATAACCTCATAAATGACAGAAGAATCTACCCTGTTGGAGAAATCGCACAGAATGGTAAAATCTATTACTCACTGACATACTACACCTTATTTGGGGATCCTGCAACGATGTTTTCTCTTCCTTTACCCGATAGCTCTTTACAGGTGCAGGTTCCTGACTCATTGGAAATAGGCAATATCAACTATGCAGTGATAGAGGAGGGAACGCCCACAACTCTGTACCACTTGAATATTCTCCATAAACCCATAGAGATAACCTATGTAAATTCAACTGTTAGTCCTTCGGTTACCTATACATATCTTGGCGAAAATTCACCTATCTTTACAGGAAGTTTTGATATAAAAATCCTTCCCGATACTCTTCATTTCTTCCTCCCGGTCACAGCCGATACCGGGTACGGGGCACTAATGGGAATCACCCGAAGAGAGGGTAATAAGTTTCTGTCCTATGAAATATACCCTCTACATTTCATTAAGGGCACAATAGG
>QNDO01000161.1 GCA_003644895.1 Candidatus Hydrothermota bacterium
CTACTTCATAAGAGCTATGTATCTTTTTAACTTCGCTTAGAAGCTGAGCCACAAATTCTTCGGCCTCAAAATGGGTTTTATGCATCTTCCAGTTTCCGGCAATAATATTCCTTCTCATAGTGGCTTTAATTTTAAAAGCTGGCTCTTGTCCAGTCAACTAAGCGGTTTCTTCTTCAATCAGCCCGAGAGCCTTCTTTAGTTCTAATTCCAGTTTTTCGCGTATTTCCGTGTTTTCCTCCAGGAAGGCCCTTGCCCTCTCTCTACCCTGTCCAAGCTGTATATCTCCATATGTAAACCATGAACCACTTCTTTTGATAAGTCCATGTTGTAAGCCCAGATCCAGCAATTCTCCCTCGTAAGAAATGCCCCTTCCATATATAATGTCGAATTCTGCCTCCCTAAATGGAGGGGCAAGCTTGTTCTTCACAACTTTTACTCTTACCCTATTTCCCACTAATGTTTCACCTGATTTTATGGATGCAATTCTTCTTATCTCAAGCCTCATGGAGGAGTGGAATTTAAGTGCGAGACCGCCGGGTGTTGTCTCGGGGTTTCCAAATGAAAAACCTGTCTGAATTTTCTGCCTTACCTGATTAATGAATATAGCACAAGTTTTTGATTTTGAAAGAACGCCCACAAGTTTTCTCATAGCCTTTGACATCAATCTTGCTTGCAGTCCCATCTGAGAGTCACCCATCTCTCCTTCGATTTCTGCTCTTGGTACTAAAGCAGCTACGGAATCAACTACTATAAGGTCAATGGCGTTGCTCCTGACAAGCATTTCTGCAATATCGAGAGCCTGTTCCCCTGTATCTGGCTGTGCGACATAGAGATCATCAATATTCACTCCTAAAGCCTTGGCATAGGTTGGATCCAGGGCATGTTCGGCATCGATAAATGCTGCTTTGCCACCGGCCTTATGGACTTCGGCTATGGCATGGAGAGCCAAGGTGGTTTTTCCCGAGGCTTCAGGACCGTAAATTTCCACAACCCTTCCTCGGGGATACCCGCCTATTCCCATGGCGATATTCAAGGAAAAGGAGCCTGAAGGAATGACATCAACCTTCACCTGAGCAGCTTCTCCAAGCCTCATTATACTCCCGGGACCATACTGTCTCTGGATTTGTTTTAACGCAATTTCCAGGGATTTTTCCTTATCAAGATCCCTACCGTTACTTTTCATCATCTCACCTCTTGTACTATAATTTTGGGGGCGTCACCCCCTTTTGCCCCTGATATTTTCCTTTTCTATCTTTATATGATACAGTACATTCCTCGTCCGCTTCAATAAAAATAAGCTGTGCAATACCCTCGTTTGCATATATCTTTGCCGGTAATGGGGTAGTGTTGGATATCTCTATGGTGAGATGTCCTTCCCATTCCGGTTCAAGAGGGGTTATGTTTACAACAATTCCACATCTTGCATATGTGGATTTCCCGAGGCATATACCCATTACACCCCGGGGTATTCTGAAATACTCTACACTTCTTGCAAGACAGAATGAATTTGGTGGAATTATACATTCCTTACCCTTGAAATCCACGAAGGATTTAGGGTTAAAATTTTTTGGATCCACAACCGCCTGAAAGACATCTGTAAAAATTTTGAATTCGTCTGCAATTCTGATATCATAGCCATAAGAAGAAAGCCCATAAGATATATTGTTATTCCGGACAAGGTCCGGTACAAATGGTTCAATCATTTTATATTTTTCTGCCATTTCTTTAATCCATTTATCATTTTTGAGTCCCATATTCCCTCCTATTCACATTTAGAATAGCCACAATCCATACATATGTAGCAACCCTCTTGGTGTACAAGGACTCCTCCGCATTCTGGGCATAGGTCCTGCTCTCTCCCGCTATCTTCTTTCTCATTTCCGGGTTTCAAAATGGGCTTGAACATCAGGCTTCTAGATTTTGATGGTAGAAGTTCCAGCTGTTCTCCACCCTTGAGATATTTCTCCAAAGCCTTTCCAATGGCATCAGGTACAGAAAACACCACCTCTCCAGTATCTTGTCTAGTTGGTGTAGAACTCTTTATTCCTTTGAGTTGTTTTATAATCTCCTGCGGACTGACTCCTGATCTCAGAGCAAGGGAGATTAATCTCCCTATGGCCTCAGTGAAAGCCATGGCTGAGGAACCTGATTTACCGAGGTGAATAAATACTTCGAACAGTCCATATTCGTCTTCATTAATTGTTATGTAACAATTCCCCATTTCTGTTACCATTTTTATAGTCTTTCCACGGGTGATATTGGGTCTTGGTCTTGGTGCCAGAGTACCGGGCTTCCTTCTTTCTCCCCCTTCGCTCTTCGCGACTTTGATGACCTGTTCCTGCCGTGACCCGTCCCTATATACTGTGAGACCTTTGAGTCCCAGTTTATAGGCTTCTTTATATACTGTGGCCACATCCTCAATTTTTGCCTCATTGGGCATGTTTATGGTCTTGGATACGGCATTATCCACATATTTTTGGAAAGCAGCCTGTATCCTTACATGATGAAGAGGTGTAACATCAAAGGTGGTGTCAAATATTTTTCTTACAAAATCTGGTATTTCTTCAATTTTTTTGATACTTCTGGATTTTGAAATTTTTTCCATCAATTCTTCGGAATAAAATCCAAGCTCCCTTGCAGCTTCTTCAAAATATTTATTAACATACAGCAACTTTTCACCACCCAGTACATTCTTCACATAAGCAAGCGAAAATAAAGGTTCTATTCCACTGGAGGTATCCGCGATCATTGAAATTGTACCGGTTGGAGCTATTGTCGTCAGGGTGGCATTTCTTATAGGAAATTTATAGATACTCTTATCTATATTGGGGAAAGGTCCCTTGAATTCAGCGAGCTCTCTGGATTTATTCACTGCTTCATCCTGGATGAATTTCATAATTTTTTCTGCGAGTTTTAGGGCATCCTCGCTGGTATAAGGTATACCGAGCTGGTATAACATATCTGCAAAACCCATTATGCCGAGTCCTATTTTTCTGTTGGAGAGAGTCATTTCCCTTATTTCTTTAAACGGAAAATGATTGGCATCAATTACGTTATCGAGGAAATGAACCGATAGATGCACAATCTCCCTCAGGCTTTCCCAATCGATCTTTTTAACTGCCTCACCATAGGTTCCAATTTTTTTTGAAAGGTATACAGGCTTACCTTTTACAAATTTTGCAAGGTTTATTGAGCCGAGATTACATGATTCGTATGGCAATAAAGGCTGCTCACCGCATGGATTTGTGCTCTCTATTTCTCCCGCACCCGGGACAGGATGTTTTTTATTTATGGTATCTATGAAAATAACCCCTGGTTCACCATTTCTCCATGCGCCATAGACCAATTTGTCAAATACATCTCTTGCCTTTAATTTAGCCCATACCTTTTTATTCCGGGGATTTATAAGCTCATATTCTTCATCTTTCTCGAGTGCTTCCATAAACTTATCAGTGAGTGCCACAGAAATGTTGAAATTAGCAAGTTCACCCTCTTTTGACTTACAGTCAATGAACTCCAGTATATCGGGATGGTCCACTCTTAAAATACCCATATTTGCTCCACGTCTTCTTCCACCCTGTTTCACTGCCTCTGTAGCCTCATTGAAGACTTTCATGAAGGATACCGGACCGCTGGCTATGCCTCCCGTACTCTTTACTATATCATTTTTTGGTCTCAGGCGTGAAAAGGAAAATCCCGTTCCCCCACCCGTTTTGTGTATTATGGCTGTTTTCTTCACAGCATCAAATATTTCTTCCATAGAATCCCCAACAGGTAATACAAAACATGCAGAAAGCTGTCCCAGAGGAGTCCCCGCGTTCATAAGGGTTGGGGAGTTGGGAAGAAAGTAAAATTCCACCATCATGTTATAGAATTTTTCATATAATTCTTCTGGTTTGTAAGGGCTTGTAGGGTAGTTGGATTCTACCTCTGATACTGTTCTGGCTACTCTCTTGAATAATCCTTCCGGGGTCTCCGCAATCTCGCCCTTTTCGTTTTTCAGTAGATATCTCTTTTTTAATATTTGTTCGGCATTTGGTGACAATTTAGGTTTTTTCACGACTCCCTCCTTAAGACTATTTTATGTTTTGATTATAAAATATTTTTTTGAAGGGTGCAAAGTAATTGACTGTTTCTTTTGTTTCCATTAGTATAAACAAGATTCTAACAAAAAGGAGGTCAAGATGTTAAATACATTTATTA
>QNDO01000162.1 GCA_003644895.1 Candidatus Hydrothermota bacterium
AACAGCATATGAGAAATTCTTGCACCTGCAACAAAAATCAATGAAAAAGATGTGATAAGAATCAAAGTAGCCATAGAAACACTTGGCTGAATCAGGGTAAGAAGAAACACAATAGCGATGGGTGCAATCAGTATAAAGAAGAATTTTAACTTTTTAATCCTTCTTTTATTTCTGGCTATTAATGAGGCGAGGAAGAAAATAAGAGCAAATTTAGCAAATTCCGATGGTTGAAAATTTATAGGTCCGAGAGGAAGCCATCTTTTTGCCCCCAGGACTTTTCTACCAAAGGGAATAAGAAGCAACAAGAAAAATATTGATACCGAAAAAACATACGGGGCATATTTTTTGTAGTATCTTGAAGGTATAACCATAAAGATAAACATAAGTATAAGGCCGAGCAGGAGACGTATGATGTGATCAAAAACTTTTTGCATGCGACTTAAGCCGTAAAATTCAAGAGAATAATATGAAGATGAGTAGACTGCGATGATACCGAACACAGACAGAATAATCACGACAGTCAAAAGTAGTAAGTCAATTTTCTTCTGCGATCTTCCTGACCCAGTACTGATATACATCTCCCCTCTCCTTGTAATTTTTAAACATATCAAAACTTGCACAACCAGGTGAAAGAAGTACTGTTTCCCCCTTCTTGGCCTCCTTATACGATATTCGTACAGCTTCTTCCATATCACTGGCAGGAATAACTCTTACAATATCTCTGAAGGTTTTTATGATTTTCTCCTTTGCTTTCCCTATGGCTACAACTAACTTGCAGTGTTCCTTTACTTCATCTCTCAGTGAGTGAAATTCAAGGTCTTTATCTTCACCTCCCATAATTAACACCACCGGTTCTGTGAATCCTTTGAGTGCCCATTTTACTGAATGTGGATTTGTACCCTTAGAATCATCGTAGAATTTTACCCCATTTTTTTCTAGAACGAACTCCACTCTATGTGGAAGCCCCTTAAATTCTTTGATTCTCTGCCTCATTTTATCTATTTCTATTCCATAAAGATAAGCTATAAGAGCAGCTGCCAGGACATTTGCTACATTATGTAATCCTTTCAATTTCATTTCACTAATTTTTAATAAATTGATTTTTTTACCCACATCAAGAATTAGCTGTCCATTATGAAGATAAGCTCCTTTTACAGGGTGAAGAAGGCTGAAATAAAAAATCTGAGCCCTTGCCTTCATGTGCATATTTCTTACAATTTCATCGTCGTGATTTAGAATAAGAATATTTTCTTTTTTCTGATGTTTAAATATCATAGATTTAGCCCTGATATAATCTTCTTTACTTTCATGCCAGTCTAAATGATCAATATCTACATTTAATATTGCAGCAATATCTGGACGGAATGCATCTATAGTTTCCAGTTGGAAACTTGACACTTCCAAGACAAAGGTACCTTTAGTTCCCCGGTATTTAGAAAGGGGTTCACCTATATTACCTGCCTTGAAAACAGAACCATTTTTAAGGATTTCGTAAATCAATGAGGTTACTGTGCTTTTACCATTAGTACCTGTAATGGCGATGTAGTAGCCTTCTGTCAATCTGTATCCGATCTCAAGCTCTCCAACATAGGGTATTTTCAGTGTCTCTGCTCGTTTAATAATAGGAGAATCTAGTTTTACTCCTGGACTAAGAACCAGCAAGTCTGCCTGAAATATCTTATCAGTATGGCCGTTTTCCTCAAACTCGATTCCAAATTTTTGTAGTTCTGCTTTGTAAATAGTGTTTATCTCTCCTTTGTCAGATACAAAAACCCTTGCTCCTTCCTGTCTTAAGGCAAGAGCTGCATGAAAGCCGCTGGTTCCGCATCCTATTACGGATATTCTTTTGGAATTGAAGCTCCCCTTAAATCTCTTCATCTTATCTTTATGGTTGCAAGCGCTATTATTGCAAATATGAAGGAAATAATCCACATTCTGACCACAATTTTCGGCTCGGAGAATCCTTTCTCTTCGTAATGATGGTGCAACGGTGCCTTGAGAAATATCCTTTTCCCTCTTGTTTTCTTGAAATAATAAACCTGAATTATAACCGATATCGCTTCAATCACAAATAATCCACCGGCGATGGCCAGGAGAAATTCCTGCTTTGTCAAGATTGCAATGATGCCAAGGGCCCCTCCTAAAGCTTGGGACCCAGTATCCCCCATAAAAATGTCTGCAGGGAATGCATTGTACCATAAAAAACCCAATAATGCTCCTAGGAATGCTCCTCCGAATATGGTAAGCTCTTCAATACCAGGGATATATAGAAGATGTAGATAATTAGAGAGTATCTTATTACCCTCGAAGTAGGAAATCAAGATAAAAACAGTCAGGGGAGCAAGAGCAGCTCCAGCTGCGAGACCGTCCAAGCCATCTGTAAGATTTACAGCATTGGTGGTTCCTATGAAAACAAGAATTACAAAAAAGAGATAAAATAGGCCAAAATTTATGTAAATATTTTTGAAGAATAAAAACTGCGTCTTGAAAGCCACTTCTTTGGGAAACAGATAATATAAAGAAATTACCACAACAATAGCAAGGATGAACTGTAAAAGAATTTTTTCACCTTTTGAAAGTCCCTTTTTCTTATCCCCGGTAAGTTTCTTTATATCATCTATAAATCCCATAAGTCCCAAATATATAACCACAAAGGAAGCAAGATATATAAATGGGTTATTTAATTTGGCCCAGAGCAGAGTAGAAAGCAGAACCACGGGTAAAAATACAATTCCTCCAGCAGATGGAGTACCTTCTTTTTCCTTATGCCTGCTTGGAACATCTTCAGAAATTCTTTCTTTATAGCGCGCTTTCTTAAGATATAGAGGAATAAATATTAAAGTCAAAATCAAGGCAGTTAGAGCACTTCCACCAGTTCTAAGAGTTATGTACCTGAAAATATTGAAGAAGGATATGTATTCCCTTAAAGGAAATAGTAGATGATAAATCATTTCAATTTTTCCTCCAAGTTTTTGATTATATCCTCAAACTGCATGGCCCTGGAAGCCTTGAAAAGAATAATATCTCCCTGTTTAACAAAATTAAGTAATGCATCCTGAAGATCCCTCTTGGATTGGAAATGATGGACTTCGGCTCCTCTTTTGGCTGCCTCTTCAGAAATAAATTTTGCAAGCTCACCGCAGGTGAATAGTATCTTGTGGCCTGTTGCCACAAATTGCTCACCCGCCTCCCTGTGAAGCTCGGGGGCTTTATCTCCCAGCTCCAACATATCGCCAAGAACAAAAATCAGTCTTTTGCCCTTATGTTCTCTGAAGGTTTTGAAGAGCTCCAAAAGTGAGTCTGGATTTGAATTATAAGCATCATTAACAATTTTAAAACCAGATTCCAGATTGATAATTTCCATACGCATGCTTTCATCTCTGAAGTTTCTCAAAAGTTCTTTCATTTCATGTAGCGGAATTCCCAGCTCCTTTGCAACTACAATGGCAGCCATAGCATTCTCCAGCATACCTTTGCCCGGGATGGGTAAAATCAACTCTTCTCCGTCCACCAAAAATTTTGTTTTGTCTTCCTCAAGAGTGTATCGAACTGGTTTTACATCGCCTTTCTCCACTCCATAAAAAATCTTTTTTACCAATGGTGGAATTCTCCTTTCTATTTCATCTAGATGTATCGTTTCAGCATTTACGATTGCAATTCCTCTCGGTGGAAGTGCTTCAAAGAGCCCGGCTTTTTCGATTGCTACATTGAGAGTGTTAACAAAAAATTCAAGATGGCTTCTTGCTACTTTTGTGAGGACTGCAATGTGTGGTCTAGCAATGTAAGTGAGATAGGATATCTCACCGGGGTGATTTGTCCCATATTCCAGTACAAGATAGTCAATATCTTGAGGAGCATTCAGAATAGTAAGAGGAAGACCAATGTTATTATTGTAGCTTTTTTTGCTTTTGTAAACTTTAAATCGGGCGGATAACAAAGTATATATTAATTCCTTAGTTGTTGTTTTACCCACAGAACCTGTTATTCCAATTACCTTTGTATTCATTTTTTTGATTTTGTAATTTGCAAGTCTACCGAGTGCAAGTATTGGACTATCCACAAGAATACGAGGAATATTCGACGGTCCTTTTCCAAACGCTAATATTACACATGAAGCCCCTTTTTCGACAGCTTCCATAGCAAAGTCTGCTCCATCAAATTTTGGTCCTCTAATGGCAAAAAACAGATCTCCCTCCTTTACTA
>QNDO01000163.1 GCA_003644895.1 Candidatus Hydrothermota bacterium
TACATCTAAAGAGAGGTTGACAGAATAAGAAGGAGTAAAATTCGGAAAAGGTGAGATAAACCCGTAATATTTATTGCTATTATCAGGTTTCACTACGTTAACGGTTCCTCTATGAAACAGGGGTATATCCATGGAAAAGGTTATGGAGGGGAAACGGCCGATTTTCATCTTACTACCAAGTGTGATGAATACTGGAGCTCTTCCGAAGGTATCTGTGGTGAATTTAGAATAGAAGAATTCTACGAAGGGATTGAGTACACCCGCATTATAAGACAGCGCAAAAGACCCTATATAGAGGTTAGGTTCTGCTCCGGCAAATGGATACTGGTAACCGTTCCAGCCACCCATATTGAGATGCAATTCCGCCTTTCTCCATTTCTTGGAGAGTATAATAAACAAACCATAATCATAGGAATTGGAGGTGAAGTCCCTGAAGAGTCCGCCTTTAAAATTTTCGCCTGGTGTTGCAGAGTCGGGGTTCTCGACCCTCAAATCTCCCAGTGGAAGGGTCATAAAGGGCATGAATCCCAGATAAAAGGAAGTATCAAGTTTTTTTATCAATTTTATATTAATGAATATATCCCCTGGGCCCCTGCTGATGATATTACCAGTTTTTTTTCGTAATTCATCCATATGAAAGGGAACAACGAAGCCGGCATAAAACCAGCTGGTAAAATATATACCCCCGCCGGTGATAATACTGGATGCATAATACTTGACTGAATCTGAATTTTTATACCAAATAGAAGCCCTAGGAAGGAGTATCTTTAAAGATCCGCCTATCTTGGGAACGGCTTTTTCAACCCTTACACCTGTATTTCCTCCTGAAAAAATAAATTGTGCAAATAAAATACCCGGGAGCAAAACTGGAAAATATCTGGATAGTTTCACATTTTTAAATTTAAGCCATTGAACCATTGCTGTCAAGAGGTTTATAATTTCACAATGACGATATCCATAGAAAAGGATATAAAATACTGTCCCCATTGTGGAGGAAGACTGGAAAAAAGATATCTGGAAGGAAAGAGAAGATATTACTGTCCCTCATGTGACAGAGTAATTTATCAAAATCCTGTACCAGTTGTCTTGGCGGTGGCTTATAATAACAAAGGCGAAATACTACTTGTAAAGAGAGGAGTGGAACCTGAAAAGGGAAAATGGTCTCTCGTGGCTGGGTTTTTAGAAATGGATGAATCTCCAGAGAAGGGGGTGCTACGTGAACTCAGAGAAGAGGCAGGGTTAGCCGGGAAACTGGAGAAATTATTAAATGTTTATTCCCAAGATAGCAAGAGATATGGGAGTATAATAGCAATAGCATATATTGTAAAAGTAGATGGAACTCCGATGCCCGGTGACGATGCCGAAGATGCAAGATTTTTTAAGACCGAAGATATTCCTTATCTCCCTTTTGAATCACATAGAAAGGCCCTTATGGATGGTCTCAAAGAAATCATGAAAAACAGAACCCCATGATACTTGCACTCAAATTCTAACCACCTTAAAATTATACACTTACAAAAGGAGGGAAAAATGGTTGATCTCCATGTGGTAAGAATAGAAAAAAAGGACGAACATAATATTATTCTAGGCCAAGCACATTTTATAAAAACTGTTGAAGATCTCTATGAGGCTCTTGTTACTTCAGTTCCAGGTATAAAATTTGGCCTTGCCTTCTGTGAATCGTCAGGTCCCAGGCTAATTAGATTTACGGGTACCGATGATGAACTTGTGGAACTTGCAAAAAAGAATGCAATGAATATCGGTGCAGGACATAGTTTTATAATTATTCTGGGTAATGCTTATCCCATAAATATATTAAATGCGGTTAAGATGGTTCCAGAAGTTGTGAGAATCTTTGCGGCCACAGCCAATCCCGTTGAGGTGATAGTGGCGGAGACCGAAAGCGGCCGGGGTATTCTGGGTGTAATAGATGGGAGTAAGCCACTTGGCTTTGAAACGGACGAACACATAAAAGAAAGAAAAGAGCTTCTGAGAAAGATAGGATATAAACAATAGATGAAGAAGATAATTCCTTTATTATTTTTCCTGTTTACTGGTTGTGCATCACTTTTTCTGAATGAATCCGATATACTGGTTCCTGAAGTAAAATTTACCTTTGATGATTTTTACTATGAAAATGGAATAGAACCCGATGAAGGTCTGGTGGAGGGTTATGCAGATTCTTTAATAAGAGAGGAGACCAGAGAGGTTGAAATAGCACTTAAAAGAGAGTTGGCAGTATTTGGTCTCGTGCTTTCAGAGAGAGAAAAAAGGGAGATAGCCAAGTGGGTCAGACATTATTCTACAAAAGGAAAGGGCAGAGTAATAAGGGCTCTAAAACGCGGTAAACCTTATCTTCCCCTTATTGAGGAAAAATTGAGAGAATATGGTTTACCCGAAGAACTGAAGTATTTGCCCATCATTGAAAGCTCTTTTAAGGTGGAAGCAAGATCGAGAAGACGAGCCATAGGTATCTGGCAGTTTATGGCCCGGACTGCAAGGAAGTACGGACTGAAGGTGGATTGGTGGATTGATGAACGTTATGACCCCATATATTCTACAGAAGCCGCCTGTAAGTATCTGAAGGCTCTTTATGAAATGTTCGGGAAATGGGATTTTGCCATAGCAGCCTATAATGTTGGTGAGGGTAAAATCCTTAAGTGGAAAAAAAGGAAAAAGGCAGATAACTTCTGGGATATAAAGAGATACTTACCGAGAGAAACTCGAGGATATGTTCCCGCGTATTTTGGGCTACTTGTCTTTTTGCACGAAAATTATGATATTTTACAAAATATAGAAAATGATCCTTTTGAATTCGATTCTGTAAAAGTGCCCCGGCAGGTGAATGTTAGTCTATTGGCGAAGTGGGCGGGAATTTCTCTGAAGGAATTCCGAAAACTGAATCCACGATTTAGAAGATGGGCAACACCTCCCTATTTAAAAAACTTTTATGTAAGAATACCCAAAGGTAGGCGAGATGCATTCATAGCTAAAATGAATAGTACTCCAAAAAGTAAATGGTACAGGGCATTGGCTCATCGAGTTAGGAAGGGGGAGACCCTGTCTCACATCGCTAGGAGGTACGGAGTCTCGGTGAGGGCGTTGATGATAGCGAACAATATAAAGAATCCCAGAAGATTGAGAGTAGGGAAAGTATTGGTAATTCCTTATCCTGGAACCCGTGCTTATGCTTCTGTGAAGAGGGCTTCATCCAGAAAGAGTAAAAAGGTTCCACCTGGAGCTCAGGTATATATTGTTAAACGTGGAGATACACTCTGGGATATTTCCCGGAAATTAAAGGTATCAATTTACAATATCAAAAAATGGAACAATCTTATATCATCCCGCATTAAACCAGGGCAAAGGCTGATAATATATAAATCCACCAGTTCTTAATAATATATGTCTTACAGCCTTATAGAGCCAATTTTATAGAGCCAATTTTACTTATTCCAGAGGCTCAAAATCTGCTTTAGGTGCTCCACAGACAGGACATACCCAAGTATCTGGTAAATCTTCAAATGCAGTACCTGGATTTACTCCATTATCTGGATCCCCTACTTCAGGATCATATATGTATCCGCATATTGTACACTTATACTTTTTCATGGTTCACCTCTCAAATTTTTTGTTTTTTATTCTAAGTTTTTTCAATAAAAGGCTATGAGATCTTCTTTTAGCTTCATGCAGCCTTATTCTACTTTTATTTCTCTGGAATTTTCCCAAACACCATGTACATTACAGGATTCCAGTGCATATAGAATTGCATTTTTATCCAATTTCATTTTAAAACTAACCTGAGGCTCTGCAAAAGTGGGTCCAAGATCAAAGGTTGCAATATGAACAGGATTGTTGGGCCTTCCCTCTATTTCAGCAAATACCTGAATCCATTTGATATGATGCTCCACAGTGTTGGGATGTGGAACTTCTTTACCTACAGTTATTGTGACCTCAAAAAGTTCTCCCGCGCTTACTTTTTCGGGTATTTCTATATGTGGTGTATGTTTTTCTTTTGCCTCCTTTTCAGGAGGTGTCAGTATTTCTCCAAACCTCTTCATGATAATCCTCCTTATATCTTTTTCTTTCCATCTTCCGTGATGATATATTTGCCCTTAATCGGACTATCAACACGTCCCCGGGACTTGAGTCCCCTTAATTTACCCCTGACTTTTGGAGTTGGGAGCCCTGCTGCCTTGGCA
>QNDO01000164.1 GCA_003644895.1 Candidatus Hydrothermota bacterium
GGTTTTGATTCAACTGTGACCTCAAATCCACCCTTTGTTTTTCTGAATTCTTTTAATTCTGATAATGGAAGTACTTCAATGAATGGGTGGTCAAGGACCCTTCTCAGACAGAACTGTACTGTATCATCAGATGTAAGAGAATAAACCTGACACATTCCACATGCATCATTTGGGAACTGGAAATCCAGCTGAGATAATTTCCCTCCTATCCAGGGAGTCTTTTCCAGAAGTAATACCTTCTTGCCCTTTTCGGCAAGATCAAGTGCTGCAGCAATACCAGAAATACCGGAACCTACAACCAGACATCTTGATTCCATCTCCTCCCCTCTTTTGATGTTTATTTTTAAGTCAAAGACCGGGAGAATCAAATGGTGATTGGTTACTGGTGATTGGTGACTGGTTTTAATTTAACTATATTTGTCCAAAAACTAATCACCAGTAACCAATCACTAATACGAATACTCCTCCTCCATCCTCTCCAGCTCGAATACCACAGGATTGCTGGGGTCATAACAGCAGAGTCTTGTTTTATAAGGATGTTTCTTTTCCCAGGGGATGCTCCCTCCGTTGGAAAGCACTCTGATCATGGGATAGAGGATGTTAAAGGCAGCAGCGCAGAGATTTGGAATCGGCCAGCCTTCATATATAAAGGTATCACCTATTTTATGTCCAAGGGGGCATTTACCGCCCCCCTGGATTTCTACGACCGTTATTTTGACCTTTTTCTTCATCACTTAATAACCACCATTTTTTTAGTGTATGACATGGAACCTATTTCACCTTTCAGGATATACATACCTGTTCTTTGAGGCGCGAAGCTAAAGTAATGAACACCTTTCTCAAGACGTCTATCCACCAGAGTTTTTACCTTTCTTCCTGCAGGGTCATAGATCACAAGCTTTACATGTCTCGTATCAGGCAGATTCATTTTTATGGTCGCCGTTCCCCTGGAAAATGCTGGAGCAAAGATAAGTGACCTGGCAAATGGTATATTCTCTTCTACGCCGGGCATTATGCCTAGTACTAGTTTAGCATAGAGTGAAAGATTTCCAGTGTAGACCTGAAAATCCTGGGGATACCAGCCGCCTATTCGAGAAGAGCCATTATCAGCCACAATTCCTATCCCTATGGTATCCCCTGGCTGGGCATCGATGAATCCTGCATCATGGTCCGGATAGTCCAATGGAATGGCAATCTCATAGGTTCTGTAACCACCTGATGTATCTGTGGAAAACATGGTATTTCCTACGGTATCTAAAGAGACAATTTCTGTGTCAATCCTTGATACAAAATACCACAGACTGTCTCCATAGAATAACCATGCTCCCTCCGTTGTATCTGTTGCCCAATCACCACTATTGTCCTCATCAATCTCCACAAGGCTTTCCAGTGATATCAATGAATCTGGTCCTACTATAGCTATGTAGAGCCAGTCTGTGTCGTTCTTGAAGAATGCCCATACTGTGGCTGTATCTACTTCATGGGCTGTATCATTCAAGCATGTATCGGTTGGAACATAATACATGCCGTAAGTATTACTTATATCCACCACCTCAGCATCGTCCCATTCCCCGGGCGAAATCTCCCCATCCAGAACAGGAATAACCTGCGCAAATGGGGAGAAGACACTGTCCTGAACAGCAACCATGTATTCATATCCAGGGTTGTTGTCTCCATACCATTCATCCCATGAACCGGTGGATATTGTGGCATAAAGTCTCAGCTTATGCGGTGGTTTAAGATTGGACAGAGGAGGAATTGCTATTGTGACAGTATCGGTATCATTTACCGCGATATATCCATAGTAGTAGTTTCTCGCAGTCAAATAGGTATTGGCATTCATATCGTAAATACTGGCATAAAGAGCATAATTGTCTATATCCTCAAGACCTGAGTTAGTGATGATGGCCTTCACGTAAGTGGTGTCCCCGGGAGTTACTCTCGTGGGGGCATCCACCTGGAGGAAACTCAGGTTGGTGAAAACCGTATCAACTTCTCCTCTGTCAAAAAAGGTTGTGTCTCTTGCTGTATAGAGGACACAGGCTTCATTTGCTGCAAGGGGAGAGAATGTTACCCTTGGGTAAACTGTGGTGTCGGCTATCTGATTTGCTATGAGAACAGGATATGTCCAGGCGTAGGGAATTGTATCTGTGGCAGTGATTATGTTAAATCCAATGAAGTTCTGGAATCTCACACTACGGTAAGTATCAAGAAAAACCAGCCTCAGGATCCCATCTCCTCTCATAGTTGCATCAGGTTTCTTGTAGCCGGCATAGATTCTTGCGTAATTCCATGAGGTACCAAGGTCGGTTCCGTAAAGACGAACCTGATAGGGATATCCATTGGCAATATAATCCGCTATGACAAATACCACAGAATCATAGGCAGCAAGGGCAAAATCTCCTGTATAATGATAGTACGCTGATATTTTCTGTGGGGAATCCCAGGAATCACCGTAGTCTAAACTTTTTACCAGGAATATACTGTCTCCTTTGATATAGGCAATAAAGAGATATTCTGACACATTATCAAAAGCAATACGCACGCCCTTTATATCACCACTATCTATAATAGATACTGGATCCCAGGTATCACCTCCATCAATGGTTCTCCAGAATTTCACGTATCTATTACCACCCCATCTGGTTTGAGTTACCATGTAGAAATAATCCTCAATAGGGTAATATATATCCCCATCGGTTTCCACATCAACCTTCTCCAGAGTATCGCTGTTTGAAATATGCGAAATGGAAAGTAGGGAATCGCCCACAAGGTCATATTTTACTACCCAGATGTCACTGTATACTCCGTATGGGATTAAGAGCCTTTCCTGGGTAACTTCAAGATCAGCGGTGTAGAAGGAAATATGAGATGCACTGTATACAGGATTCCAGATTACTCCGTCACTACTTTTATACACCCAGGTATCACTACCACCTGTATCTGACACGATGAGTGCAAATAAATTGCTTGTGCCGGGCTCATAGATCAGGGAGAGTATTTTCCCATTTTCGCTCCATTCCACCGGTACATTCTGGTTCCACTTGGCGGATGTTATTTTCCTGGCCAGGGGTTCTACGTTGGTTGCTTCTCTTGCAGGAAGCATTTGATATGATAGTATGATAGCCAGACAGTATACCAAGCACTTCCTCATATTTATACTTACCTCCTTTTTATAAAAATTTAAAATAATCACATTTATGTGTCAATATTTCGTATTGCGAATGACCCTAATTTGCTTCCTTAAAATCAACAAATTTTCATCAACATAGAACAAAATTTCAAATTTTGCCGATATATATTATGGATAATGATTATCGGAAAGAAGTTTTACAACATTCCCAATGCCCCCCTGTGATGCCCATCTCCAGGGTCTCGCTGCCGGCTTCACACTTCTGCCCTCGCCGGGGCGAGGCCCTCCAATTTTTTTGCTTCTACAGGAAAATGAAGTTATAATAACCCATCAACTATGAAGTGGTACGCCGTATATACCAAACCTCAGAACGAATTCAAAGTTAATGAAATATTACAGAAAAAAGAGGTTGAAGTTTTCCTCCCCACTATTTTGAGGCCAGGTAGGTCTGGTAGAAAACGGGTGATGAGGGAGACCCCCCTTTTCAGATCCTATATTTTTGTCAAAGTACAGGCAAAAACTCCTCGATTTTATTCAGTTCTGGATACCCCCGGGGTTATGTATGTAGTGGGGAATAAAGAAGGTCCTGTTCCTATCCCGGATAGGGAGATAGAATCCTTAAAGATCCTTGTGGATAATGCCAGAGAGGATATTTTTGCATCCCCTTACCTTGCAGAGGGTGATAGAGTCCTTATAATCGATGGCCCTTTGAAGGGGGCTGAGGGGGTTCTTATAAAAAAGGATAGAAAAAAATACGCCTTCGTTGTTAACATACATCTCCTTGGCCGCTCCTGCGGCGTCCCCATTAATCCGGAATTTGTGAAGAAAATATAAGAATCGGTAGACGGAAGACGGTAAACGGTAGACGAGAATAAAATCTAATTCCCTCTCCCTTGAGGGAGAGGGTTAGGGTGAGGGGGGGAATATAAAATTTTCCTTATTCCTTGAGGGAACCGAAGGTCTCCGAATGAAATGAGGAGAGAGGGTTAGGGTGAGGGGGAAACATTTATACGTTCTGTGTGAGTTCAAAGCCCTGTTA
>QNDO01000165.1 GCA_003644895.1 Candidatus Hydrothermota bacterium
AGCCTCATCAATCCCTGATTCCTCGATCATCTTGGTCACATCATTGACCAGTTTGGATGGGTTTATCCTTACTTTTATAAAGAGGGAATAGAGTCTCTCGATGATGATGGCCAACCCAATAACAGCCAGAATGAGAAGGAGCCACATCATTGAACCGCCCCTCTGGAAGTAGCTAACAAGTCCTCCCATTTCCTTTTACCTCCCTTTTTAGTTTTTGAATTGTTTTGATTTTAAAACCTTTTTCACCTTTTGTCAACTCTATGCTACCTCACAATTACAACTCTTCCTCTCTCTAATTTACCTCCTTTGCGCAGAATATAAAAATAAACTCCAGGGGGTAAATTATGAACATCAATCTTCTTAATGATTCGTGCATCTTTAGTAAGTACCTTCCTCCCCAAAAGATCATAGAGTTCAAATACACCCTCAATAGAAGTATTTAGAATAATGTAATTTTTTACAACATTATTTATAATTGTAGATTTTTCTTTTGAAAACACCACTTCCTCCCCAACCTCAACGGAATAGCCAAAGAACTGAAGAATAGCTGCCATCACACCGGGTCTGGCTCCTGGGAGTATAGATTCAAACGGGATACCCAGATAAACGAGCCGAGAAATAGAATCTCCACTACCAAAAGTCCCCTCATATTGTATTCCTGCATCCCAACCAGTTCCTCCTGAGTATCTCATACATACTGTACTACCACCATATGCAGTCACACCATCGGGGTAATCCACATCATAGTGCCAGGAACCATCATCGAATTCAAATGGGCCAAAGCCTTCAAATATAGACCCAGCTACACCTACTACAGTATGACTTCCTGCATCATCGCCCTGATATTCTGCTTTAAGATAATTATGATAGAATGAAGAATCTCCGGCATCTCCTTTCTCGATAAGGTCATACCCTATTTCAGACCCCGATACGAAAAGATTGCCTCCATTCTCGAGATAAGTCTTCACCATGGACTGCTCAAGCTTACTAAAAGCCATGGTTGCTGTACCCTCTTCTCCCAGAATCCAGTCAACAGTTTCAAAATTATTCAGGTCAACTGTGGAATCTTCTATGCATTCATTGGAACCGGAAATAAAGGGTAATCCAAGGTCATATATAACTTTGCCATGATCCACCACAAAATCATGTGTATTAACCGTTCCTGATTCTCTATCCACTCCATCCACAAGAAGTATCTTGATAGGTGAGTCCCAAGCAACTCCGCCAAGAACATTGGTGAACTCACTTTTACCAAAGGCGTTTACCGCCCTGACCTTGTAAAAATGGAGTGAGTTTGCTTCGAGAAGCCCTGTGTCGTAGTTAGTATTTATAGTGGTGGTGACGTAAGAAAAATTCTCACCGTCTTCACTTTCCCATATCTCATATGATACAGTTCCCGTATCCACGGGAGACCAAAAGAGCTGAAGCCTTCTGGGTCCAGGCTGGACAACATAAAACCCTGTAGGCTTCGGAGGTGGTACACCCTGTGAAAAATGCGATTCCAAGGCATACCACAGTTCATATCTCCCCTCATCGTAAGTAAGGGCCCACATCCCGACTCCCTGAAGACTCTTCTGAATTGCAAGATCATATTTAAGTCCAAGACTTGAATCATTATCAAACCAGCACTGATACCATCCATCTCCTGATACATAGTGGCGATACCATGGAGTCTGTGATTGAGAATCCCACAGAAGTCCATAATTCTCTGCATTAACAATAGCCACATTATAAATCTCTGCACTTCCGGTACCTCTTGTTGAAGAATAAGGGGCCGAATCCACTGTGGGCCATTTATAACCGTAATATGGGACACCCAATATAAATTTATCCGGTTGATTACCACTCTCTGCAATGTAGGAGTTCACACTATTAGTCACATTATAGGTGCCACCCGTTAAGGGAGACACGGGACCAGAAGTGGAGCTTCCAGACCAGTAGTAATCATAGCCCATTATGAATATTCCATCCACAGCATTTGCAATTCTCTGAGTTTCATATCTTCCATACCAGTTTACAGCTGTGAAACAGACCGTCGCCTCATATCCATGAGCATGCATAGAATCGGCAAGTTCTTCTAAAAAGAGGGCAAAATAGGCACTATCAGAAGAATATGGGGTTTCAAAATCTATATTCACCCCATCTGCATTCCCTGCCTGTACCTGGGAGATTAGAGTATTTATAGCATTTGCCCTGTAATTTCTTATAATGCTGCTGATGTCATCGTGATTGAACACTATTGCCACAACATGAACCTTCACGCCGTTGGCATGAGCCGAATCAATTACGGTGGACCAGCTTGATGGCCAACCATGGGAATTAACAATACCCCCCGTGGAACCGAGTTCAACACCAAAACAAGCAATATGCGAAAGATCCTGCCACTTTATGGCATTTTCATGTCCCAGCCTCCAGTAAGGCAAGAACCCATACACAGTTGCATTGAGAGATTTGATTTTATTCTGGAGTGGAATGGGATAATGATGAGTTTCTGGAACCTGGACTTGGTAGTCCTTATATTTCTCATACTCCAATTGATGAACACTGACTGGTTCAGTGAAAGAGAAAAGCAGAATCAAACCGACAACATACATACAACACCTTCCTTTTTAATTATGTATTTATAAACGTTTTTATGGGGAATTTCAAATTTATGTGAAAGATTATATCAGCGAATTTTAGTCGGGTATATTCTTATACCCACCCCTCCTTGTAAGGATAATGCCGTCTCAGGTATAAGTAAAAAGCCTGGAACAACCTCAAAGAATACATCAAGAGGAAGGTCTTTAAATGCATATTTCAGACCGAAGGGAACCCTTATACCCAGAAAAATATCATTTTTAGAAATCTGGAAAAATCCGCCCCCACCCATATATGCATTCATAATCCCCGGTATTTCCTCTTCGCTTTCAATCTCGAAGTTGACAACATAATCACCGTGTAGGTGCAATCTCTCGGGAATTTTCCATGCTATTGCACCGGCGTATGCAATATTACCTTTTTCTATATTAATGGAAATACCTGTGGGATCCCCTATTATCACACCGAGCCCAAAGGCCTGAGGCAACCTTAAAGATATAAGTAGTAATAATATTTGTAGCATAATTTATATATTATATATAATGCCTAATAAGGAAAAGAGCAAATACAAGTGAATTTTTATCCTGTATAATAAAAAAACGGGGCCGACGAGATTTGAACTCGCGACCTCCGGCGTGACAGGCCGGCGTTCTCACCAGGCTGAACTACGGCCCCGTTTATGCTTTTATTTTAAAGGAAATGCTGCGGGATTTCAACTGGGGTATTGAAAGCCCCTCTTCTTAACAATATACTTATGCTGTGGGTTATGAGTGGATATCCAGAAATAAAGAGCTATACAATCTTTTGAAAGAGTACTATCAGGATGAACTGGAAAAATTCCTTTTATGGACAGAAGAAAAACTAAAACCTGCCATCAGGGTCAACACTCTAAAAATCACACCTGAAGAACTTAAAGAGCGGCTTGAAAATCAGGGGTTCACTCTTAAAAGATTGAACTTTTATAATGAAGCCTTTTATGTAGAATATGCTCCTTTTGAAATAGGCAAAACCATTGAACACTATCTTGGTTATTACTATGTACAAAATATTTCATCTATGATACCTCCTTTAGTATTAAACCCCCAACCCCATGAGATGGTATTGGACATAGCTGCAGCCCCTGGTTCAAAAACCACTCAGATGGCACAGATGATGCGGAATACAGGCGTCATTATAGCAAATGATGTGGCTGTAGATCGGATTAAGGCTTTATCCAACAATGTGGACAGGATGGGGGCGCTTAATGTGATAATCACCATGGTGGAGGGTTTTAAATTCGGATTCTGGTTCAAAAACAGTTTTGATAGAGTCCTTGTAGATGCTCCTTGCAGTGCCATTGGCACTCTTCACAAAAGTTATGAAGTGGCAAAATGGTGGGGATACGAAAAGGTAGGCAAACTCACACGCACTCAAAAAGGCCTGATACTTGCAGCATTTGATTGTTTAAAACCAGGGGGTACCATGGTCTACTCCACATGCACTATTACCCCTGAAGAGAACGAAGCAGTAATTAATTTTCTCATAGAGAAAAGAGAGGGAGTGATAATCGAAGAATTTGACATCCAGGGAATTAAAATGAGAAAG
>QNDO01000166.1 GCA_003644895.1 Candidatus Hydrothermota bacterium
TATTTGGGTATATGGATACAAAGCAAAACCGCAGGAGGACTTCTCCGGTAAGAGTGTCTTCACTTATCGGACTTTTTAAATTTCATGGTGATCGAGACTTGGGCACACGTTCCTTTGAAAAATTTGGCCAGGCTATGGAAGCTGGCGGCAATATGTTTGAAACAGAGGTTTACAATAATCTCTTCAAAGGTAATATATTGATAGAAATTGACAGAGTTGGGTTTTATCTTGACCTTGAAGTAGGTAAGGATACTGATACTACCCCCGAAAATTGCGAAAAAATTGAACTTCCTGAAGAAATATGGGGAAAGAATCGATGGGCTTTTGTTCTTAATACTGAAGAAAAAATGAAAAGGTTGTCCGGTTTTCACGATGCTATAAAATATCTCTGGGGTGGAGGTAGAACTGCCAGGATGCTTGTTGATCTATCCCCCAGATTTATTGCTATAATGTTTTTAAAAGTTAGACATCCAGTATTCCTTGAGGCATTCAAAGTAGATTATGAAACGAGTTATCGTCTTGAAGATAAATTGATAGCTCAGGCTATTAAAAGATTCGAAGGTAGATACGACACCGTGGTTTTCGGCCTTGACCCTGGATTTTTTGAAAACGAAGGAGAAATTGAAAAGACCCTTAGGGAATTAGGAGAGGTAATGACAGTCAGTGAAGCGATTAATTTTGCAAAGGATAAATTAAAAGAGCAATGAAAGCTTTATCTTTAAAAGTAAAAGCACCACAGGTTTCATTCAGACATCCACTTGATTTAAATTATCAACGAACTTTACCGCTCCCTCCACCTACGACCATGGTAGGCCTGGCAGGTGCTGCTCTTGGACTTGCTGATTTTCAGATCTGGAACGATGAATATTGGCAATCGCTTAGAGATATTAAAGTTGCAGTATTGCTTGATAAATTGCCTGGTAAAGCCAAAGATATGATGACAGTGTTAAAAATTAAAGGAGGACGAATTGAACAGAGGTCACCTTATTTCCGTGAATTGTTATTTAATGTTGAATATACCTTGATTTATGCTGGAGATGATAATCTTATCAAAAAACTGATAGGCTCATTCAATGACCCGGTTTACCCACTTTCACTTGGCCGAGAAGACGAACTTATTGAAATTGTTTCAATTGAAGAAATTGAGTTAATTAAGGGAGAACCTGTCTTTCGTGGTACGGCAATCCCCGGTGATATCCGCGAAATGGAAATAGAACTGCCTGCTTTCAAGGACGGTAGAACTCCTATAAAACTTGAACCTGCTGTTGTTGAAAATGTTCCTTTAAAATTTAAAGTCGAGAAAAGGGGATACCGAATTCCCTCCCAAAAAGCTACTATAAGTTTCTTACCCTATTTACTCGAGGTGAAAATCAAAGGGTTTAACAGGGAGGTGTTTAACTTAGATGGAAGAAATTTCACATGGATGAACTGTTAGCCAAGCCGGATAAAAGTCTTGTTGATCATCTTGTAGAAGTTTATAAACTCGGTAAAGAAATTGCTAAACAATTAAATTTGAACGACAGAGTGACTCAGAGAGCACTACTTGCATGTTTATTGCATGATATAGGCAAGGCGACCAAGAGTTTTCAAAAACATGTTAGAGAAGAGAAAGGCAGCGCATATCCTCATGCGTTAGCGTCATTCCCGTTTGTTCTTGTTGCTGAACATTTACTACTGGGCAAACCTCTTATTGCTTCTGCTGCTGTTCTGTCACATCATTCTCCATTGTCTCCATTTCTATATGAGGGATGGAATCCCCCTAATTTAATTCCAGAACTTCTCAATGTTCTCAAAGAAGTTTTTACTCAGACACAAGAATTTAAACTTGATGTTAATTCCTTGTATTCTAAAGCACTTAGCTTGAAGCACCCTGCGAATATCCTGCACCGTGCCAATAAGAAAATCCTCGTAGAGTTTAGAGACCTTCCTGCTCGTGATTTTGCAGCTGTTAAGACTGTATTACACCTTGCAGATTGGCTTGCTTCGGGTGAAAAAAATGACACTTCAGTGCTGTTTTTGAAGAGCGGGAAAACCTCAATTTACAACTTTATGAGATCTAAGAAATTCAATTTGTGGAAATTTCAACAGAAGACTTCAAATCTGGATAATTCTCCCGGTCTTCGCCTTAGAGCACCTACAGGAAGCGGGAAAACTGAGGCTTTACTCTTATGGGCTGGTGATGCTCAAAGAATTATCTATCTACTTCCGACTCAAGCTACTGCCAATGCCATGTGGAAGCGGCTTTCAGCAATTTATGGAGTGGAAAATACAGGAATTTCTCACGGTCGGGCAAAGTATGTCCTTTTTAAACAATGGAAATCAAGGGAAGGCCATGAAGAAGACGAGCCACCACTAGATTACAGGCTTTTTGCATCGGTTTTTGCAAAACCTCTTGTTGTTGCCACGCTCGACCAATTTTTAATGGGCTATATGAACGGCAAACACTGGGAGGAACGCCAGACCCTCTCGAGAAACTCAGTAGTTGTTATTGACGAAATTCATACTTACGAACCATTTACATTGGGACTTTTAAAAAGTATTCTTGAAACCAATAAACCTCAAAAACTTGCTCTAGCAAGCGCTACTTTACCCGATGTATTACTAAACTTATTCGGAAGTGAAAACCTTGTGGAAGCTGATGAAACTTTCTGGAATAGAAAGCGATATAATCTCAAACTTGTGTATAAACCCATTGAATCCGGAATCCATGAAGCGATTGATATAGCAAAAGCTGGTGGTAAAGTACTTATTAT
Organism: Candidatus Hydrothermota bacterium; assembly: GCA_003644895.1. Taxonomy (GTDB): domain Bacteria; phylum Hydrothermota; class Hydrothermia; order UBA1063; family UBA1063; genus B29-G16. The sequence goes on from QNDO01000166.1 coordinate 2,754, forward strand.
TGCTAATACTGTCCAAAAATCTCAAGAAATTTATGAACAAATATATCCACAATGGCCCCAAACTATACTGTTACATTCACGCTTTATTTATCGTGACCGGGTAAGAAAGGAAGAAAGGGCTATGAAGGCAGCACCCGGAACCATCTTAATTTCGACACAAATCGTTGAGGTTAGCCTTGATATCTCATATGACATTTTGTTGACAGAGCTGGCACCGGTTGATGCACTAATCCAGCGAATGGGCCGGGTGAATAGAAATGGCGAAAAACCACCAGTAGATGTCTTGATTTTCACAGAAGTAGATGAAAACTCACAAAGAATATATGGTAAAGAATTACTTGCTCTTAGCCTTAATATTATACAAGAACTTCCTACAATTCCAGAAGAGAAGGATTTTATTGAGGCAACAAATAGATTATATAATGAAGTATCATCGTGGAGGTTTTTCCAAAAAGATCTGAAAGAAGGAGAAGAGAGATTTCGCGAATTGAGAGAAATCTTAGGGACTTATACAATAGATCTTGGAGATGAGGAATTCAGAAAAAAGTTCATTACGCGGAAATCGATTTACTCTGTTGACGTTATTCCGGACTCTTTTATCCAGGAAGCTTATGAGATGGTAGAACAGAGCAAAAGATGGAAACTTATAGAGTTAACTGTTCCAGTTCATGGATATTGGACAAGGATTTACGGCGATTATTTTACATTTTCTGTGGACCTTGGATATCCTATTACTTCATTGGAGTATCATCCTGAAAAGGGTTTACTAAGACCTGAGGACAAAAACTTGCCAGATAGAGGAGTGATAATAGCGTGAAAATCTCTACCCCCATCTCTTATTCATACCAGATCTGCCCTCGTGAAGCATGTTATTATTGCCATAAAGTCAGCTCTAACAGAGACCATCCCCTGCTTTCTCTTGGCCGTTTTGTTGGTGAGAATTCGTGTTTACGGAGGAAGAATATCATGAATTTGATTTTTTGCAATATCCCTGCTAAAATTTAATTATGATTGAAAATGGCAGGGTTAAAATTTATGTAAAAAGAAATCTGGAAGACAAAATTGAAAAGTTGATGGATGCTCCGGAAATTATCGCCATCTTTGGAGCGAGGCAGGTGGGCAAGACTACTTTGATGCGTAAAATCTTTGAGAAAATTGTCGGAAGAAAAATTTTCCTCGACTTTGAAGATCCTGAAATGGTCGGTCTCTTTGATGAGGACATCAAAGCCTTTTCAAAGCTTTACGTTGAAAACTACGAATTTATATTCATAGATGAATTTCAACACAGTCAAACAGGGGGAAAAGGACTCAAATATATCTATAACACTTGTAAGAAGA
>QNDO01000167.1 GCA_003644895.1 Candidatus Hydrothermota bacterium
ATTGCAAAAGAAGAGGTAAAACCAGAGGATGAAAATGCTCTGACTGCAATCAAAGACCCTGAATATGAGAAAAAAATGATTGAATATGATGAAACATTGAAAAAACTCACTGAAAAAATCTGGAAGGAGGAATTTTTAAAGCGACCTTTTACAATTGTAAAGAAATAAAAACATAAGATGCAGGCCTGGAAGGATATAACGAAAAGGTATTTTAAATTTGGGGTGGTTGGCTTTTCGGGCCTGCTTGTAAATATTGGAATTGCGTATATCTTAAAGAATATTTTTTCTATCCAATCTCTCATTGCATCAGCCCTTGCCATTGAAGTTTCCATTCTGAACAATTTTTTCTGGAATTCCATCTGGACGTGGCGGGATAGAGAACAGGAAGATATCTGGATTCGTCTTCTTAAATATCATATTGCAGTGAGCTTAGGAGCAATAATTAATATGGGGATGGATTTCCTGCTATTTAAATACACGACCATGCAGTATATACTTGCACATTCCATCGGGGTTTTTGCAGGTTCAATTTTTAATTTCTTTCTTAATGACAAGTGGACATTCAGCAAAAAATTGGCTATTCACCGCTGGGATGCTATATTGTTTTTATTCATCGGGTTGATCACCTATTTTGAAATAATCCTTGTCGGGAGAGTTGAACTCTTCTTTGATGAAGCGTATTACTGGGTCTGGTCTCAGCACCTCTCACCGGGATACCTTGACCACCCACCTTTTGTGGCCTGGATCATATGCATATCCACAAGTATATTGGGTAAAACCGAACTTGGGATTAGAATGCCCTTTATAGTTTTTTCATCTTTGACCACAATTTTAGTTTATTATCTTGCCTATGAGATACTGCGAAACAAAAAAATGGCCTTCTGGAGTGCTTTCTATGTAAGACTCCTGCCTCTTTTCAACATTATAAGCATCCTAGCTATCCCTGATAATCCTCTTTTCTTTTTCTGGACACTATATGCTATTCTCATATACAGGGCAATAAAGACTGATGAAAAAAAATACTGGTATTATGCTGGAATAGTTTTTGGGTTTTCGCTTTTAACAAAGTATTTTGGTTTCTTTCTTCCCCTTATTACATTCTCCTTTATTTTTCTCACGAATAGAAAGCTTTTGTTTAAGAAGGAGCTTTATCTTTCCCATCTGATCGGATTCCTGATGTTTTCCCCTGACATTCTATGGAATCTTTCACACGGCTTTGCATCATTTAAATTTCAGTTCTCTCATGGTTTCATGTCAGGTGGTCATACATTTTATAATTTAAGTTTTCTTGCGAAAGCACTCCTCATAACAGTGTCGCCTATCACCCTTCTCACATCAATATGGGGAATTATCTTTAGCTTCTACAGAGGTTTTCTGAGGAAAGAGAGGAGATTTCTTTATATTTCACTCTATTTCCTTATCCCATTTATGACTTTTTCCTTTTCCTCTTTGAGGTCAAGACCAGAGGCACACTGGCCTTTTGTAAGTTTCATCTTCAGTGGAATACCCGTTGTTTACACAATCTTTTTACACTTAAGAGGCAGATATCTCCGTGCCCTTCAAAAACCGGGGAGTTATCTAATCCGTGTAGCTATGAGTATACTAATTTTGATCAATACTCTTATTTTTGCATCACCCTTAAATGCAAACATAACGAAAGCTATAACCTACTTCTATAATAGAGTATCTGAAAAGGAAACAGGACTTGAAACAGGGTTTAAGCAACTCGCGGAAAAAGCAGAAAAGTATAAAGATTATCCTATACTCACCCCAAATTATCATATTGCTTCTGAGTTGGCCTTTTACATGGATTCATCGAATCTCTGTATATACAGTATCGATTTTAAAACAAGGCCTTCGATGTTCCGTTACTGGATAAATGATTCTAATTTTATGGGACAGGAGGTTATTTTCATTACCTATTCTGGTCACCACCCCCCTGCGGATATGTTTGAAAATCTTATTAAACTTGAAGAAATACTTATAAAACCTGATCCTTCTGAATTTCGAGGATTTACTGTTTACAAAGCTGTGTATAGTAAAAACAAGTAAGTGCATGCAAAGCTCTTGCATCTCGCACTTATCATATTTTTTTCTTTCTATCCCGTGTAAAAGGAAGCACAGTAACCCCTTATCTCTTGGCTTAATTTCTTTTCTAAAAAACGGGAGCAAAATTCACGGTGTTCCTCAAAAGAATCCTTTCAAAAAGAGACCGCCCCCTCAAAATTTCTTTTTTCTTACCTTGATTACAAAACCCGGCAAAGGCAGGTGTCTGAGAAAGCCCATAAGGATTGGGTGGGCTGGGCATAAAGATTAATTATACAAACACATCATTGATTATTAGTTCCTTTTCACTTAAAATATATACACTTACTGGGGCGTCGTCTAATAGGCAGGACACAGGATTTTGGATCCTGTAGTCGTGGTTCGAATCCACGCGCCCCAGCCATATTCTGAAAAGGAGGTGAATTGTGAAATTCTGGTGGGTCGGAGTTGGTGCTTTTATATTTGTAATTGGCGTTTTCATACTCAGCCTTTTACTGGTTAAATTGCTTTGGGCATGGACAATACCTGATTTATGCCCTGGAGCTGTAAAAGAGGGACTTGTCGCGAAAACCATTTCCTGGTACACTTCCTTCAAGGTCGCAATATTTGTAGCCGTACTTTTTGGTCTCGGGAGAACCTCTGTTAAGAAGTAACCTTAAAATAAAACCGGGAAGGGGATATGATCCAGAGAATATGGGATGTAACCTTGACAGTCAAAGACTTAAAAAAAGCAGTAAACTTTTACGAAAATATACTCGGACTAGTGAAAAAATATGAATACAAGGACTATGCAGGATTTGACTGCGGTGGGGTCGAAATAGGAATCAAAACTTGGGGGGAACTCGAAAAACCAAGAAAAGGGGAACCCGTTATAAATTTCCTGGTAACCGATATTAAAGAGGCTTTCCATAAACTAAAAGAAAATGGGGTGCGAATTGTTAAAGAACCGTATGAAACTCAATGGGGTGCAAAAATTCTGCTTTTCTGTGATCCCGATGGCAATCTTCTCCAGATGTCAGAAATAATCTGGTCTGAATATTTCCGGGCCTGTGTCAGCTAAAAGAAAGTTGAATTAACACCTAACCTGTTTAAAAAATTATAAAAAGGAGGAGACAATGAAAAAAATTGCTATAGGTATAATGGTGCTATTCCTCATTTCCTGTGCTCCTCGAACCATTGTGGTAAAAACAGCACCACCTCCACCAAAGGTGGAGATAAAAACCACTCCTCCCGGTAAACACTATGTATGGGTCTCTGGACACTGGGAGTGGAGAAGAGGTACATGGGTCTGGGTTCCAGGACATTGGGTAAAGAAACCAAAACCTCACGCTGTATGGATACCTGGCCACTGGAAGAAAACAGGGAGGGGTTGGGTCTGGATTCCTGGACACTGGAAATATTAGACCCGTAATTGAGTGGTAACAAACTTTCAGTGGAAAGATACTTTTTTAAGTTCTCAGATTAGTCTTTTACAAATATCGTTGATAGGGCATTTGGTACATTGAGGATTTCTCTTGAGACATGTCTCTTTCCCAAGCTTCACAAGTAGCGCATGATATTCATTGAACAGCTTAACATCTTGAGGTAGGTTGGATTCAAATAAATTTCTAATTTCATCATATTCCATATTTTCAGTCTCTATTATGCCCATACGCTTTAGAATCCTCCTCGTGTAAGCATCGATCACAAAGATCGGCTTCTCAAGAGCATATAGAAGAATAGAATCAGCAGTTTCCTTTCCTATTCCCTTTATTTTAAGGAGCTCATTTCTTAATTCGGTCATATCTTTATTTTTCAATCCATCAAACCCACCTTTCATGACGAGCCACCTCAAGAAATTCCTGAGTCTTGCAGTCTTTATTCGATAGTAACCGGCAGGTTTTATAAGATCGGTGAGAACATCATCCTTAATACTCAATAGTTTCTTTGCATCCAGAAGGCCTTTCTTCTTCAGATTCCCAATTGCTTTCTCCACATTCATCCAGTTTGTATTCTGGGTGAGGATAGCACCTATTGCTATTTCAAGAGGACTATCTC
>QNDO01000168.1 GCA_003644895.1 Candidatus Hydrothermota bacterium
AATGGTAAAAATATTTTTACTTTTGATTTTAGTTTCTGATGTGCAATATAAATCCCCTCAAAAGGCGATCATATTATCAACGCTTCTGCCAGGTGGAGGACAGTTTTACACAGGTCATTATATCAAAGGAGGGGTGATAGCGAGTGGAGAAATCTTTTCCCTGATAAAGGCTTATTTTCTGTATAAGGATTCAAAAGATTACGAAGTGGGTTCTTCCGAACGAGATAGTCTTATGCGCGAAAGTTTCTCTTATGCCTTCTGGTTCCTGGGGATATGGTTTTACTCTATGCTGGATGCCTATGTGGATGCCCACCTTTATAACTTTGATGAAAAAGCAAAGATTTCAATTTCTTTTAAGCCGGATAATGAGGCAGTTCTCTTTGGAATCAAGATATCCTATGAGGGATTCAGGTAATTCGTCAGATTCAAGGCTTCTGGGATAGGGAGAAAATTGCGAATAACTGAATCTTGTCTCCAACGGGTATATTTTGTAAATTAATTCATCTCCATCTATTGTTAAGTTAAGAATTGCACCGCTGGAGTTGTCACTGTAACTCCCAAAAATAAAATTCCCCAGAGAATAAAAAATAAGCTTTCCTTTGTATATCTCCGGCCACTGGATTACATGAGGATGGTGTCCTATAACAAGGTCTGCACCATTATCTATGGCGAATTTTGCAAGTACTTTCTGGTAGGTTTTTGGAGTGTCAAGAAGCTCAGCACCCCAGTGAAAGGAGACCACTAGAAAATCCACTATCTCTCTGAGGTCTCTAATATCCTCTTTTACTTTGCTTCTGTAAGGAAAAACTGTGCCCGGTTTTTTTTCTGTGGCCCAGTATACTCTCGGGAAGGTGGCTGAGTAAGCAAGAATACCAATCTTTACACTATCTTTTTCCACTATTGCAGGTTTTCTTGCATCATTTACATTTTGTCCGGCCCCGGTATATTTAATTCCGTTCTTGTTAAGAATCTGCAAAGTGCTCATTAACCCTTCTATGCCATAATCCATGATATGGTTGTTTGAAAGAGTAACAATGTTTATTGCACCTTCTTTTAAAATAAAAGAATATTCACTGGGCAGTTTGAATACGAATTTTTTGTCCTCACAGGGTGTACCAGTATCTGTAATAGGACATTCCAAATTTACCACATTGAAATCTGCATTTTTGAGGAATTTTTCTGTTCTTTCAAAGATGTAAGATGGGTTTTTCTCAATGACAGGGATGACCCTATGGGCTGGCATGAAATCTCCAAGAAAATTTATTTTTATAAGTCCTTGAAGTAACAGAAGATAAAGAGTAAAATAAACCATATAGCATAATTTTCCAGAAGGTAGGGAGTTCAGTCAAATGCCATATGAATATATAGAACATACTGCAGATTTAGGTTTCAGGGTTTATGGTGAAACCCTGAAGGAACTGTTTGAAAGTGCAATAGAGGCGGTGATGGAATCCATGGTGGAAAGAAAGGGAACCAGTGAAAAAAAGGAAATGGAATACAGCGACATTGCCGATACCTACGAGGATTTACTTGTGGATCTCCTATCAGAGATAATATTTCAAGTGGAGGTAGAAAATAAGGTATTTGTGGACTGGAATGTGGAAATAAATGATAAAAGAATTGATGCACAGTTTGTATATGAAAAATTTGACCCTAGGATTCATGATCTCAAATTAGAGATAAAGAGTGTGACTTACCATAATCTCAAAATCAGGAAAGAGGGAAAATATTATGTCACAGAAATAGTTTGTGATATTTAGAACGAGGGAGAAATCATGAGAGATGTTCAAAAAGAACCACCACCAAGAAAGATCCCGATAGACAAGGTGGGTGTAGAGGATGTGACTTATCCCATAAGGGTGATGGATAAGGAAAACGGCTTTCAGAATACAGTGGCCAGGATTAAAATGTCGGTGGATCTTCCTCACAACTTCCGCGGGACTCATATGTCACGCTTCATAGAGGTGCTAAACAAACATCTTCATAACATCACACTGCATAATCTCGAAAATATACTGGAGGATATTAGGAAAGAACTGGATGCAGAGACCTCTCATATTGAAATTGAATTCCCATATTTCATAAAGAAAAAGGCACCAGTAAGTGGTATGGAATCATTTATGAATTACAGATGTAAATTTATTGCATCGAAAGATGATAAATTTGACTTTATTCTGGAAGTGAACGTTCCAGTTCACACTCTTTGCCCGTGCTCAAAGGAGATTTCAGAGCGTGGAGCTCACAATCAGAGAGCGCTCGTATCTGTACAAGTAAGGATGAAAAAGCTTGTGTGGATTGAGGAAATCGTAGAAATGGTTGAGGGAAGTGTCAGTGCACCTCTATATGCTCTCCTTAAGAGAGAGGATGAAAGATATATAACAGAACATGCCTATGATAACCCCAGATTTGTTGAAGATGTAGTGAGAGAGGTTGCTGTTAATCTAGACAGAGATGACAGAATAATCTGGTATTTTATCAACGTAAAAAGTTTTGAAAGTATTCATAACCACAACGCCTTTGCCTGTCTCAAACGGGATAAGATAATTGGCTCACAGTGACTATCTTGTTCCCTCCGTCTCTTTTAGCAAAGTAACAGGCTCTATCTGCTTTGCCAATCAGTGTTTCAAGGTTTTCACCGTCATCAGGGAAAATGCTCACACCTATACTGAGGGTCACCGGGATTCCTCCTCCTTTGATCTTTGAATTCAACCTTTTGGCAACGAATCTGGCGATATGGTGGTCTGCATTAACCAGAACTGCGAGAAATTCATCCCCTCCAATCCTGGCAATTATATCGATACCGCGGATATTACTGTGAAGTATTTGAGCGATTTTTTTGAGAATTTTGTCTCCCGCGAGATGACCGAATCTATCGTTAATTTCTTTGAATCTATCCAGGTCTATGAACATTACTGCAAGTTTTTCTCTATATCTTTTCGCTCTTTTTGCTTCTCTATCAAAAAGTAACGCAAGGCCCCTTCTATTGTAGATACCGGTGAGTGGGTCATGAAGAGCAATCTTTTTCATCTCCTTATGAATTTTAGCATTTATTACTGAGTACCCAATGAGAGGAGCTAGAATCTTCAGGGTCTTCCTTTTATGCCAGTCAATTCCATTTATTGATTTGCTTTTTATGTCCAGAACACCTATTATCCTGTTACCTGTTTTAATGGGTATAGAAATTTCGGATCTGATTTCGGGACCTGAGTAAAGATAATATGGGTCGCTCAAGACATCCGGTGCATAATATTCTTTTCCTGTTTTAAAGGCATGGACAGTGATCCCCTTATCATTCAGAGTAAGGTTATTGTTCAATTCTTTGAGGACTCCTACCTTCGCTTTAATCTGCAATTTATTTCCCTCTCTCAAAAAGATTGTGGTAGAATCGAGCTTTAGAACGGTTTTTATTTCATTTGCTATTTCGTATAGTATTTCTTCGATCTCCTTTCCCTCAATGGAAAGTCTTGATATCTCCTCTGTGAGCTTTGAGAGTATTTCCTTGTATTCCTCTTCCTTCACTAATATGGGCGGGATGAGGAGTAGGGATATAAGTTTTCCATAGTTGTTCCATCTACGGATATTACTTGGAGTTTTTTTTAAGTTGTTACACAAGAGGAAACTGCATAGCCCAATAATTTCTGTTCCGGATAAGATGGGGATTACAGCCAAAGATCTGACTCGTTTGTCTTCACAAATAAAGTCTCCACTCCCCAGAATCAGGGTCCTTTTATTCTGCAGGATATTCTGTACTATTTTTTTGGTGAAGACAACGGGAGTTTGCTCCAGGCGCTTTACCTTCCCGTTCCTAAATTGAATATATGGGATAATGCGTTTTTCTTCTTTATCAAAAAATAATAGATAAGCGAGGTGTATCTCGTAAAATTCGCTCAACACAAGGGAGATTTTTTTGAAGGTTTTCAAGAGGGAAGCTTTTTCGGGAGCATGACCTATTTCAAGGAGTTTTTCAAGGATTTCTTTATTCAAGTGCCCCCCTGTGCTCACAAATAATGCCGGGGGCGGGATTTGAACCCGCACAGGATTAC
>QNDO01000169.1 GCA_003644895.1 Candidatus Hydrothermota bacterium
AAAATAGAAATTAAACCATTGATCAGGATATTTTTTCAAATACCTTTTCATAAGATTTAAACATTCCTTTTTTGTATTATCCAAATCCAGGGGATGTACTTTTACTTTAGTAATTCCTTTCTCTTCAATACTCACTGTAAAATAAGGCTCGGCTCCAATCAGCTTGGGAATCTTAAATGCTCCTACAGGGACCATCACTTTTCTGCCCATAAATTCAATAATTTCGCCATTTCCTGAAGTTACCCTGTCTATCAGAATCACCAATAAAAAATCTTCATCTTTCCTCAATTCCCTGATCATCTTGAGAGTATCCTCTCCAGCAGTGTAAATTTCTACCCCACCTCTGTATTTTTCTATAATATTTCTCATAGGTTTTGGAAACCTCTCCATCACAGCCTTCACTCTATACCCATCTTTGTTTATCCTGGACGCTACAATGTCCCAGGGGCCCATATGAATTGAGAACAAAACTACCTTTTTCCTTCTAAGCGGCTCAAGTTCAGTGAAGTCCACCACTTGCTTCCATTTCTCAAGAGTATGCAGTTTCAACATTCTCAGATAGGTAAGATAAAAATTCCTGAAAGTCTGCCTTACCAGTTTATTTAATTCTCTTTTATTTAGAGATGGATAAATGGTTCTGAGGTTCGTGGCCACAACCTTGGTTCTCCAATCGAAAGGGCGAAGAACATCAGCCAAAAGTATCAACAGGATTCTGAGAAACCAGTAGGGTAAGATCCTTACCAGAGGTATTACCAAGGGGAAAAAGACCATTATGTCACCTCCAGGTAAACTTCTTCTATTCTTTCAGCTATTATCTCCCAATCGTATTTTCTGGCAAAGCTCAAAGCATTATTCACTAAACTGTTTCTCATGGCATTATCTTTTATAAGAAATATTAGTTTTCTGGATAAACACTCAGGGCTCTCATTTTTAAACAGTATACCGTTAAAGCCGTCCTTTATCACTTCCATATATCCTGGAATATCTGAGGCAATCACAGGGACTCCTGAAGCCATGGCTTCAAGCAGTATCATGCCAAAGCTTTCTCCTCCTCTGGAAGGAGCTACAAATACATCGAGACTTTTATAAAAGACAGGAACTTTACCTCTTTCTATCTGTCCTAAAAATTTAAATTTTATTCCTGAATCCCTGGCCATGAATTCATACTTTTTGCGAAGTGGACCATCACCCCCGACTATCAACTCCACATTGTTCCTTAGAAAATCAGATATTGCCAGAGCCTTTATCAAAATATCAAGCCCTTTTCTTGGTTCCAATCTACTTAGAAAGCCCACCAGAATTTTATCTGTCCGGTCTTTTATGAGTTTTTCCTTTTGTTTATGAAATCTCTCAAAATCAATTCCATTGGGTATTATAATACCTGTACTTTTATATACATGATCTATTACATCTTTTGCAACTCTGGAAACGAAAATATATTTTCTGATTTTTCTGGAATCCCGATAAAATAAAAATTTTCCAATCTTATTCCAGTTAAAACCAACAAATGCGGTATGAAATGTGGCTACCTGAGGGTAAGGTGAATAATGGGAAACAATCCCCGGAAGATTGGGAGCCAGAGGACCATGTAGATGGACAACATCAAATCTATTCCTGCGGATGAAATCTCTCACATGCAGATGTAGCAAAGGATCAAAGGTCACAGTGAGCTGAGTTGCATTAAACATCTTTAACGGAGGAAGTACAACAACCTTTCCCATTCTGATCACCCTTTCATCTCTATATTCATCTTTATCTTCCCGGATAGTTCCATCTCCATAATACTGCGTTGTTAATACCCATACATCATGTCCTCTTTTCTCCAATGCTTTCTTTAAATTATACATGTGTTCTGCAACTCCTCCAGGGAATGGTAAGTAGGAATCACTGACTTGAAGGATTTTCATTTTCTTGAGAAGATGAAGGAAATTATAAGAAGTAAAAATGCGATAATAACAATTGCTGCTCCAGAAGGTATATCCAGAGTAAGGGATATGAAAAAGCCTGCAATAGATGAAATAAGTCCAAATACCAGAGAAAGTAATATCATTCTGTGAAATCTAAAAGCCAAACGATAAGCTGCAGCGGAAGGCATTACAAGAAGGCCAAAAACAAGAAGTGCACCCACTGCTTTCATTGACACCACAACCGAAATTGTCATGAATAACAGCATCAAGAAGGTAAATGTATCCACAGGTAAACCACTGGCCAGAGCTAGATCTCGGGATAATATAATGTGGAATAATTCCTTATAAAAGACTCCAACAAAAATAGAAAAGAGAAGTACTGTAATGAACAATAATATAATATCAACTGTAGAGACAGTCAGCACACTTCCGAAAAGATAGGACATTGCCTCCCCGGAATATTGCTTTGTAAGCCCCAGAAATAAAATAGCAAGCGCCATAAAAAAGGAAAATAGAATACTCATACCCACATCATAAGTAATCCAATTTCTCTTCTCTGCATACCAGATAAATGCTACTGAAAGTAAAGCAAAAAGAAATGCCCCAAGAAGAGGTGAAAAAGATAGCATTATACCAAAAGCCACACCTGCAAACGCAATATGGGCTATTCCTGCACCCAGAAAAGCGGTTCTGGTCATAAGGGCGAAATTTCCCACCAGGGGCAATAACAAACCCACCAGAACCGAGGCAACAAAAGCTTTCCTTATCACTGATAGTGCAAAAAGTTCAAGCATAATGATAATCCCGTGTCATAACATACTTTCTTCCTGCAACTTCTATTACTCTTACATACTCTCCATATACTTCTCTAAGTATCTCTTCCCGTATAATATCTTCCTTTCCGCCCACAAAGTGTTTTCCATACCCCAATAAAACAATTTTGGTGACAAGAGAAAGAAAGGGATTTATATCATGGGTGACCAGCAATACGGGTATCCTTGTTCTTTTATATATTTCCTGTATTGTACTTCTTACCTGATTTTGGCTTGCAAGATCCACTCCTGCAGTTGGTTCATCGAGAACAAGAATTCTGGGACTTCCCATAAGTGCTCTTGCAATTAATCCTCTCCTCTGCTGCCCCCCCGAAAGACGACCAAAGGGATGATTCTCCATTCCCTTAAGGCCAACCTCTTCTATAAGCCTCAAAGCTTCCTCTTTCTCTTCTTTTCCAGGGAGTTTAACGTAGCCAAGGTTGGCATAACTGCCGGTCAAAACAACATCGTAAAGTGTTGCTGGAAAATCAGGATCTATACTCTGAAACTGGGGAACGTAACCGATCTTTTTCCTATGAGGACATACCTTCTGGACAGGACATCCCAGAACGTACACAAGGCCTTTATCGGGTTTTTTGACACCCAGGAGAGTTTTAACCAGGGTAGTTTTCCCGGTCCCATTTGGGCCCATAATAATGACAAATTCCTCCTTCTCCACTACAAAGGTAAGGTCTTTTAAAACAGGGGAATCTCCATAAGAGACTGTCACTTCATTAAATATTATTTCTGCCATCTTAATCCCTTTATAAGATTTTCTATATTCTTTTTCATCTCATCCACATAATATCCTGAGAATAGAGGATCAAGCTCCACCGTCCTTCCGTTTATTTCGGAAGCAATAATATGAGGAACACGGGATGGGAAGCCTTTTTCGACTACAATCACCCGGACTCCTTTGTTTTTAGCTTCTTTGATAACTTCGGCCAACCTTTTAGTAGAAACCTCCTTACTGCCATGTTCCACCACCACATCCACAAGATCGAATCCAAGTGTATGTGCAAAATCTTCCCATGCAGGATGATATGAAATGAATTTTTTGTCCGTTAATGTTTCTGTCTTTGACCTTGTCCAGGATATAAGGGAATCCACCCGAGATTCAAATTTACTCAAATTACTGTAAAAGTCAGTTGAATCCTGAGGGAACACAGATACAAGTTCTTCCACAATAACCCCGGCAATTTTTTTAGCCTTCACCGGGTCTAGCCAAATATGAGGATTCTTTATTGGAACGCCGCGCTCCTTCAGGATTTCCCCTACTCTAATACACT
>QNDO01000170.1 GCA_003644895.1 Candidatus Hydrothermota bacterium
GCAGAGTACAGATTTGTAAATCTGATAGGCGGCGATGCGGTGGGAATGTCCACGGTACCGGAGGTTATAGTTGCAAGGCACATGGGCATAGAAGTTCTGGGGTTTTCCATAATCACAAATGTCGCTGATCCATACAATCCAAAACCTACTACCCATGAGGAGGTTATTCAGGTAGGAGAAAAAAGTGGGAAAATTCTGGGTAGACTAATAGAAGAAATTCTTCGTAATATGTAAAGGAGTTATATTATGAAGGTTATGGTTTTGGGCAAAGGGGGGAGGGAGAGTGCTATTGTATGGAAACTCTCTATGTCTTCCTATATTGATGAACTTTATGCAGTCCCTGGGAATCCGGGAACAAAAAAATACGCCCATAATATTCAACTGAATTTAGAAGATTTTAAAACACTGGCAGAATTTGTCAAAGAAAACAAGATAGAAATGGTAATTCCCGGTCCAGAAACCCCTATAGCAAATGGAATTAAGGATTATATTGAAGAAAAGACTGGTACTTATGTATTTTCTCCCTCCAGTAAATCTTCCTTTCTAGAAGCCTCCAAGATAAAGGCCAAGCAATTCATGAAAAGAAATAATGTCCCCACAGCAGATTTTCGGATTATTGAATCATATGAAGGAGGTGTTAATTATCTCAATTTGATAGAAAAATACCCGGTTGTCATCAAAGCAGATGGCCTTGCTCAGGGAAAAGGAGTTTCCATTGCTCAGAGTCATATTGAAGCCGTTTCTATTCTGGAAGAATATATTAAAGGTAAAAAATTTGGTGAAGCTTCCACCAGAGTTGTGATAGAGGAGTTTTTAACAGGTTATGAATATTCTGTTTTCATAATTACAGACGGTAGAGATTATATCTGGATTGGAGATGCTTGTGATTATAAAAGAGCTTTTGATGGAGACAGGGGTCCTAATACCGGCGGCATGGGCTCTGTTTCTCCTGCCCCCTTTCTGGACAGTGGAAAAAGGAAAATTACAGAAGAAGAAATAATAAAACCTACCCTTGAGGGCCTCATAAAAGAAGCTATACCATATGAAGGATTTCTTTACTTTGGACTTATCTGGACTGAAGATGGCCCTAAGGTGCTGGAATACAATGTTCGACTTGGGGATCCGGAAGCACAGGTTATATTACCCAGATTGAAAAATGACCTTATGGATCTGATTATTGCTGCGAAAGAGCGCAGGTTAAACCAAGTTGTGGTTGAAATAAGTAAGGAAGTATGCATGTGTTTGGTTGTTGCTAGTGGTGGTTATCCTGTAGAATATGAAAAAGGTAAAGAAATCAAAGGACTGGAAAAGTTGTCTCATCAAGTTATTCTGTTTCACGCTGGTACTGAAGAAAGAGAGAACAAAATTTATACAGCAGGGGGAAGGGTTTTAAATCTTGTTGCCATGGGTAAGGATTTCGAAAATGTCAGAAGACATATTTACAGAGAGGTTGAAAAAATTCATTTTGAAAATATTTTTTATAGAAGAGACATAGGATTGATGGAAAGATGGAGGTAGTTATGGATAAAAAAATATGTATAATAGCAGGAAGCAAATCTGATGAAGATTTTGTCAAAAGGGGCACAGATTTGCTGGAAAAGTACAACGTCCCTTATGAAATTTCATTTATATCTGCCCATAGAAATCTTCATAAATTAATCGATTACATTAAAGAAAAAGAAGAGGGAGGCGTAGAAATTTTTATCACCGTTGCCGGCCTTGCAGCTCATCTTCCAGGTGCTGTAGCAAGTTTGACTGATCTTCCGGTGATAGGCGTACCCAAAGATACAGAACCTTTGCACGGTCTTGATTCATTGTTATCCATTGTTCAGATGCCCCGGGGTATTCCTGTGGCTACCATGGCAGTGGGCACGCACGGTATGATTAATTCTTGCATAATGGCTCTAAGGATCCTCTCTTTAAAATATGATTGGGCTAAAAAGATAGTAGAGAAAATCCGTGAAGATTACGCCCAGAGATAAAATTCTGAGCAGACAAAAAGCCAGAGAACTTGGGGAAAAACTCCGTAAAGAAGGTAAAGTAATAGTCTTTACCAATGGATGTTTTGATATACTTCACAGAGGACATATAGAATACTTGGAATATGCAAAATCACAGGGAGATGTACTGGTTGTGGGGATTAATGATGATGATTCTGTGCGTAGATTAAAGGGAAAGAATAGACCTGTAAATAACCTTCAAGATAGAATGTATGTTCTTGCTGCACTTTATATGGTTGATTTTATAATCCCTTTTTCTCAGGATACGCCTTATGAATTGATAAAGGAAGTGAAGCCTCATATTCTTGTTAAGGGTGGAGATTATGAACCTCACGATGTGGTTGGGAAAGACATTGTAGAGTCTTACGGTGGAAAAGTAATAATTGCGCCTTATAAAGAGGGATATTCCACTTCACACTTGCTGAATAAAATCAAGAAGGAGGAAAAATCACTATGAGAAAATTTATTGTATTACTTCTGTTAGTTATGGGATGTGCAACCCTTCGCCCCGGAAGAGCAAAAATAGAGAGACAATTATTGGATTTAATTAAAAATAAAGCCCCGGAAGGAACCTTCTTGGGCGTCAGTGTTGTTGATATTAATGGGAGAGAAATATTCAGTTACAATGCAGATAAATTTTTTGTTCCAGCTTCCTGCAACAAGCTCATAACTGCTTCTGCCTCATTATACTGGCTTGGACCCGATTACAGATTTAAAACTGTTCTGCTATCAGATTCCTGCAAGAATCTCTACATGATTGCTTCAGGGGATCCCTCCATGACTGTAGGTGACCTTTCCGAACTCCTGGACAGGTTAAAGGTAAGGGGTGATTCTGTATGGAACTCTATCTTCCTAGTGGATATTGCTTATGATACGATTTCTCAGGGTACAGGATGGATGTGGGACGATAGACCTTATTATTACCAGGCTCCCGTTTCCTCCTTTATCCTCAACAAAAACATGCTTACTGCTGATTTTTACTATGAGGACTCTATCTGGAAACTTGATATTTTCCCTCCCAGTAAACTCTTAAGAATTAAAATTAAGAAGCTGGAAGACACTCTCCTACATCAAAAGACATATTTTAAAGGAGATACCACGATTATTGAGTTATGGGGCAAAATAGACACCACATCCACGTATCATTTTTTGAGAAGTATTAAAAACCCCCGGGTATTTTTCAAAGAACAATTAAAGAGAATTCTTATGGAAAAACATTTTGCGTTTTCCGATATTGAAATAATAGATTCTATTCCGGAGAATAGTATAGATACAATTCTGATTTTTGAATCGCCGCCACTGCATTTTATTGTAAGAGACTTTCTGAAATACAGTATAAATATTTATGGGGAGGCATTACTGAAGAATCTTGGGAGAGAGTTCAGTGGTAGAAAAGGGAATTACGGAGATGGATTAAAAGCAGTGGATAGTTTTCTTATTGTTGCTGGGGTAGAGAACCTTTTTAAAGTTGTAGATGGATCCGGCCTTTCAAGATATAATCTTTCATCTCCTAAAGGATTTGTTCAACTGCTACTTTTTGATTACAGCCATTTTCCTATAATGCCCGAAATATTGAGTTCGCTACCCATCGGTGGATATGATGGCACCTTGAAGAAACGCCAACATTCCATTGAGGGAGCGGTAAGGGCCAAGACAGGGACCATGACAGGTGTCTCTACGCTCTCGGGATATCTCAAGACTAAAAAGGGCAAGCTACTGGTGTTTTCTATAATGGCGAATAATTATCTTGGGTCCTCTCTAAAAGCCAGAGAGCTGCAAGATAGCATTCTGGAGTATTTTTATAACAGATTCTAAGTGGAGCTGAGGGGATTCGAACCCCCGACCTCCGCCTTGCGAAGGCAGCGCTCTCCCAACTGAGCTACAGCCCCCAGCGTGAAAATTATATAATTATATACATGTTAAGTCAAAGAAAATGAAGGGGTGATACTTCAGAGTACCCCCCCCCTTCAGCGGTACCCTATGC
>QNDO01000171.1 GCA_003644895.1 Candidatus Hydrothermota bacterium
CCCAGAAGAGTGTACCGCTCCCAGAATCGGATGCCTTCAACAAGGATGGGCAACGCTTTTCTGATGAGAAAGGCACTCATTGAAACTCAAAACTATATAAAGAAGAAAGAAAAGGATAAATACCTATTCGACCTGAAATACGAGGCGCTATCAGGACTTTTTGAGGGAAAATATCCTGCAAGAATCCATGCTCACAGACAGGATGATATAGTGACCGCTATAAGAATTATGGAAGAATTTAATATAAAGGCTGTAATTGAACACTCTACTGAAGGTCATTTTGTCGCTGATTTTCTTAGTAAAAAGGGAATACCTTGCGCTCTGGGACCCATTATAACCACAAGAGTAAAGCAAGAGTTAAAGTTCAGAACACCTGAAACTGCAAAAGTTTATGAAGAAAAGGGCGTGTTATTTGCATTTACCACTGACTACCCTGTTATTCCAATATACGGGTTGCAGCTCAGTGCTTCCATTGCCCTCCAATACGGCCTCTCTAGGGAAACAGCTCTTAAAGCCATAACCATTAATGGAGCAAAAATCCTGGGGCTCGATAAGAGGATTGGCTCCATAAAAGAAGGTAAAGATGCCGATATAATTATCACTGACGGAGATATATTGGAACCTGTAACGAAGATTCTTCATACACTTATTAACGGTGAAATTGTTTATGAATATAAGGGCCCTGAGTCCCTACTCATGTAAGGAGGTTTAACATGAAAATACTTGTGGGTGGCATGATCTTTACAGGTAAAGAATTTATAGAAGGAGGAGCAATATATATTGAAAATGGCAAGATTATTAAAGTACTTAAAAGGAAATATTTGAGGAAGGAGGCTGAGATAATCGATTGCTCCGGAAAATATATATTACCGGGCCTCATTGATGCTCATACACATATCGGGTTGTATGAGGAAGGAGCGGGAAGGGATTATACTGATGGGAATGAAATGACAAAACCTGTTACGCCCCATCTATACGCCATAGACGCTGTCAGTCCCCATGACGTGGCTATAAAAAAGGCAAGAGAAAATGGTGTAACCTCAGTATTTGTGACCCCTGGGAGTGCAAACCCCATCGGGGGCATAGGCTCAGTTATAAAGTTAAAGGATGGACTTCCTCATAAGAATGTAGTAAAAAAAGAGGCGGGGATGAAATTTGCCTTTGGGGAAAACCCAAAATTTGTATACGGCCCTCAGAAGAAGATGCCTATGACAAGGATGGCAATTGCAGCCCTCATAAGGGAATCACTTTACAAGGCAAAGTATTATGACGAGAAAAAGAAAAGGAAAAGAGATTTTGAAACCGATGTGGAAATGGAAGCACTTCTCAAACTTCTTCGTCGGGAATTCCCCGCGAGAGCCCATGCCCATAGACATGATGATATAATGACTGCCCTCCGAATCAAAGAAGAATTTGGGTTCGATCTTGTAATCGAACACTGTACCAGTGGAGCGAAAGTCAAAGATCACCTCAAAGGTAAAGTGATTGGATGTGTTGTGGGGCCCGCTTTTGGGGTAAGTACAAAACCGGAATCAAGAGACATATCCTTTGAAACTCCAAGAATTCTCGCTAAAGAAGGCATACTTGTTGCAATCACTTCGGATCATCCGGTAACACCTTTAAAATATCTTAATATTTATGCGGCCATGGCGTTCAAGGAAGGTATGGAGGAAATAGAGGCTCTTAAAGCCATAACAATAAACCCGGCAAAAATTCTTGGTGTAGAAAAGAGAATTGGCTCCATCGAAAAAGGTAAAGATGCAGATATAGTAGTGTTCAACCGGCACCCATTTGATCTCCTTGCAAGGACTGAAATGGTGTTTATCGATGGGGAAAGGGTAAAGTAGTAAATCGGCGATTTTAACAAAAACTGGGTAAATTTAAGTTAGCTACTCTGAAGAATTTTCTTTGAGATTTTATTCACTTTTTTGGTGAGCTCTTCTTCATCAATACTTACCAGCTCACCCTTTCTCACTACTATTTTTCCGTTAACAATGGTGTAGTCTACTTCATGATTGTATCCTGTAAATACGAGGGCCGCAAGGGGATCTGATAGAGATCCTGCATACTGCAATGTGTTTACATTGAACAGTGCCAGATCTGCACCCATTCCTTCTTCAATATACCCTAATTTCTCAAGATGAAGTAATTCTGCTCCTCCCCTAGTTGCAAGATAAAGAGCCTCTCTTGCAGTTAAACCTGCGGAACCATATTTAACCCTTTGTAGCAACATGGCATTTCTCACTTCACCGAGCATATCAGAGGTATCATTTGAAGCAGAACCATCTACACCAAGACCAACCCTTATACCCATATCAATCATTTCTCTAATCCTGGCTATTCCAGATCCCAGCCTCATATTGGAAGTGGGGCAGTGAGAAACACCGGTATCTGTTTCTTTGAGTAACTTAAGTTCTTCATCGTTAAACCATATACCATGGGCAAAATATACATCTGGACCAAGCCATCCTAGCTCTTCCATAAGAGCAAGGGGCCTTTTTCCATATTTTTCGACACAGTATCTATCTTCATCTTCCGTCTCAGCAAGGTGGGTGTGAAGGACAAGATGATATTCTCTTGCTATCTTTGCAGTTTCTATCATAACATCTTTATCCACAGAAAATGGGCTACACGGCGCAAGTATTATTTTTTTCATGGAAAGAGGAGAAGGATCATGATATTCCTCAATAACTCTTAAAGTGTCCTCTATCACCTCGTCAGTGGATTGAACAACTTCATCAGGTGGGAGCCCACCTTTACTCTTTCCTCTTGTCATGGAACCCCTTGATGGTACAAACCTGATACCGCTTTTTGATGCTGCTTCGAATTGGGTTTTCATGAGGTCTCCTCTGAATTTCCGGTGATAAAGGTAATGGTGATCAGATGTGGTGGTTGCTCCCGTCTTTAGGAGCTCTGCAGTCGCAAGAAGTGTGGAATAGTATACAGCTTCCTCATCGATCCTTGCCCATATGGGGTAAAGATAAACAAGCCAGTCAAAAAGTTTTGCATTCTGTACCCCTTTCAAATTACGTGTCAGAATCTGGTACATGTGGTGATGGGTATTTATCATACCGGGAATCACCACATGATTGGAACAATCGATCAGCTCCACATCCTTATGATTAGGAGGTTCAATACCTTTTGCAATCTTTTTGATTATGTTACCTTCTATAAGGATATCATATCCTTCCAGTTCTTCTTTTTTATCATTGAATGTTGCAATGTAATAACAATTTTTAAGGAGTATCATTTTAAAAGTCCTACTCTTTCATTAAATTCTTTTATAAGCTCATCGATTTTGGGTGCAAGTCCATGGATTTTGCCCCAGTATTCACGGTAATCATACCATTGCGCATTAAGCTCTTCAATATCCTTACCTTGCTGTTCAATCCAGCTATAATACTTAAGATTATGAATCCTCTTTTTGTCATAATAGGAAAGCTCCAGCATATAATCAGTGGTTATATTCATTAAGAGTTCATAATCTTTAATTGCATCTTTTTCTGTGTATTTTCCCTTCGCATCTTCAAGTTCCTTCAATCTCGAACCATAAAGTTCCATGGAATCTGTGAAAACAGTGAGAATAATATCCTTTTCAGTCAATTCATAGTATTTTGCAAACTTTATTGCAGATATCATATTTCCAATAGATGATATGCCAAGAAGATCGAGATTATCAACTATTTCTTCAGGTACACCCTGTTCCTTGAGGTATTTCCTTCCCAGAGGTTCGTTAAAAAGTCTCAATAATCTTATAGCGTGTTCGTCATCAACAGCAATTACCATATCAGTATTTCTTACATTGTGAATCCATGGAACATGTTTATCTCCAATACCTTCAATTCTGTGTCCGCCGTATCCGTTTATAAGAAGAGTGGGACATTGAAGAGCTTCTCCCACAGCAATTTTGACTTCAGGATACTTTTCCTTTATATAATCTGCCGAACCAAGAGTCCC
>QNDO01000172.1 GCA_003644895.1 Candidatus Hydrothermota bacterium
CATCTACATAGGATGTAGTTATAGAACCACCCACCCCTAATGTGGTAACATCCTGAAATGTATGGTATAACGAAATCATTCCTCCTATTGTATTATGGTAGTAAGAATATGATTTTTCCCAGTTTTCGTACGTAAGTGAGATTGTAACCCTGTCCAGCTGTTTAGAGGGTGCTTTTAGTGTGAGGTCTCCATGTACCACTAGGGGTAATTTTTTATCTACATCTCCTTGGAGATTGGCACCTGGATAAATATGTAGTATTATGTCGATATTTGGAGTAAAAAAGCCAGCTCCTACTTCTGGCATAAATCCATTAAAAGTCAGGGAATCTTGGGATCCATGGGCATACACAATACCCAGAAGAAGAGTAAAAAGATTTATTTGGCTTCCGGCACCTACTTTGTAAAACCTGATAGTTCCAGTCTGCTCTAAAACTGAGTCTTCTCTGACCACATAGTTGGGATCGCGGGATTTTCGGCGAAAGATGTAATTTAAATCTGCAAATTTTATACTTCCAAGGTAACCGAACACCCTTTTCCCAGTTCTATACGTGGTGAGAAAATCTGGTAGGTCAGTATAAAACTTGGTATGAGAATAAACAGTGATCTTGCCCACAGTATTATCATAAGAATCATAAACGTATTGGTATCTGTTTTCACTGGCTCGTGTGAATCCACCGGAAAAATAAAGGGTTAATTTCCCCTGGCGTTCAAGTTGCAAGGGATTAAATAGTGAACGGCGTATGTCTCCTGAACCAGAAAATGCAAACATAGAAGTATAGCCCACTATTAAGAAAATCAATGAATTAATCATTTATTTCCCCCTTTTTAACACCTTTTAAAACAATTATAAAGTAAATTATGAGTCCAATGGTAATCGCTGAATCAGCCAGGTTAAATACCGGCCATCTAAGGGTAGGTGAGATACCCACATCTATAAAATCTACCACTTCCCCCATTCTTAATCTGTCTATAATATTTCCTGCTGCGCCACCTAAAAGGAGTCCGTAAATCAAGCTGTGACTCAGTTTGTTTTCATGTAAAATAAGAACCACCAGGACGGCTATCAATACGAATCCCAGGATGGTATAGGGGAAATTGGGACCTAGTGAGATGCTGAATAAAGTATTTGGATTTTTCACATAAGTAAGTTTAAGGACCTCACCTATTAGACTGTACGAGTATCCATACACAAGATATTTCTTAACAAGAAACTTAGTTAATTGGTCAAGACCTACAATTGTTAAAGTGATGGCAAAAGGCAAAATTTTAGCTTTGCTCACAAGCTTCAAAAAGAACCACCTCTAAGCTAAATGTAGCCAGTCGTGGATCAGAAAATACATTCTTCCAATGAGAAGCGAAACACGGGCCATCACCGTGTAGCCGAAGGAAGCACCGAAGGCAATCATTATAAAAGTAATCCCAGCTCTTGATATAGTGCCTAGTGCACCCTTGTGCTCCCTGGAGAAGTAGAAATAAAAAATAGTAGCAACTGTTCCGAGTACGATCAGGATATTATTAACGGATAGGTAGAAACTATTCCAAAAACTGGTACCGGGTACATAAAAAGGCAGGAAAGTTGCTTTAACTTGCGGAACCAGAAATCCCTGGAGAAGCCCAGTAACACCAAGTCCAGCAGCCATTCCGACGGTAAAGGCTATTGCCCATCTTGAGAGCCATGAAATGGGCTTAATGAATCTTGTGAGCATCAGCACAGAGAGAAAAGCGGGGATAATGAGGATCCATTTTTCAATTCCGACTTTGTATTGAAAACCACCCACGAGTTTTGGATAAACATCAAATACCCATAACTGTAAAACATAGAAAGCAGCAGAACTTCCCACATAAATATGTTCTGCAAATTTATAAAAAGGATTATCTTTATATAGAAAGCTCAATATTGAAAGAGTGAAAAATGCAGCCACCCAGGTCCAGAATACTGAAGTCATTTTACTTCCTCCTCCTTAAAACAAAATAGCCAACATTCCCAAGAATTATAAGAGCGACAACAAGGATGTGGACCACAGTCTGTGAATACATTCCAATACTTGCCGGTCCCGGTGTGTTCACTAGGGTTTCATAGTCTGCTGCACCTCTTAAACCACCTATAAGCCCAACAATCTGCCCTGCCTGAAGATATGGATATATGTCAGGGGTAATTACTGCAGTAGAACCGAGTATGATTTTTTGATTGAATCTTGCCTGAGCAAACTGAACCCAGAAATCACCGACAGAGCCAGCTTCTAGACCAATGAGAAGGGCTATGTCATTGTAATTGTGTATGTTTCTCATCATGGGCAGAGAGTCCAGAGGAGTGTATTTATAATCTGAAGCGAATACAGATCTGATCTCCTTTCCAAGGTTCAACATCACAGCAGCTATTCCTGGTCGATAACCAAGAAAACAGTAATCTACTCCATATTTTTTGCCCATTTCCTTGGCCACGTCTTCAAGCGCGATTTGGCCAAGAGGAACTCCAAGTGGCCAGTGTCCCAGCATGATGACCCTGAGGTTTTTACGGAAGACATGTCTGAGAAGGGCGTAAAGCATAGGCTGCAGCTCTGGCATGCTGGATGCATCGTAATCTATAGAAATGAGGACTGCAGAACTTTCAGGAAGAGATTCTATGTAATCGAATGCCTGCCTCACCTCAGGCAGAGGTTTTATAGGCAGCCTCGCTTTAAAAAGTATTGGAGTAATAACACCTATGGCCACTATAAGATAAATGATCCTTCTATCAATCTTTCCTAATTTTTCAAAAAATTCCCTCATATTCAGCCTCCTACTTGAGATAGGTTCTCTCAATGCCCACAATGATTCTCAGGGACATTGCGATTCCACCTAAAGCCACACCAATGAGGATTCCTCTTTTAGCAGCAAGCTGAGGGATATTCATGATCCAGTCGGCAATTTTAGGAAGATATGCCAGAAGCAGTTTACCCACAGGATATATTGCTGCAAGAAGAAGCACACCTAACGCTATATAAAGATATTTGAGAAAACCAGCGGTGAGAAGTGAAGCCTCGATAAAGAAGTAGACTGCAAAGAGAAGAGAGATGATACCAAATACATAAGGAGCAGCTTGCTCGCCTTCCGGAACTCTTCCAAGCATCACAAGAGCAGCAGAAAATAAGAGGAGGGTGGAGTTAATTTCCCGTGCCCTGAAAGCTCTGTAAGCTGCGCTGGCTATGAAGAATGCGAGAAGTGCGAACATTGTTGCTTGAAGAGGTACGAAAATAGATTTATAGAAATATTTCAAGAAGGAAGCTGTGGGAGCAAAAGGATTATGGGTTGGTTCGTAAACAATAGAATATAGACCCCAAAGGAAGGTGAGAAAGAAACTCATGATCAGTGCCAGAGCATATGGCCAGTCACTCTTTCTTCTTTTAACTTTGTTCCAGTTGTGCAGGAGTAGACTATCAATACCAAGAATCATTGTGAATCCTGATACTATGATGTACCAGTCATTAAATGTTTCTTGAAGGGTCCCGAATGGTTTATGGGGAATAAAAAGCGCAACAATTAAGAGGAATCCGGATATAAAAGTTATTGCGAGAGGGATTTCTCTTTTCATTTTTTATCCTCCTTAAAATAGTGCAAAGAAATTGCTTAACCAGTGAATACCCAAGGTTTCCATTAAGGTTCCTATGAGAATGAGTACCACCAGTACCATTTTAGCGATATCTTCTCCTTTTATAGTCCCGAGTGCCAGTGGGTCTTTGGAAAGATAAGCACTTGCTGCATACATCTCCTCCCCAATCAGGGTATAGTCTGTGGCGGCAATAAAGAATGGTAACTGTGTAACAGCAGTTGTACCTGAAATTTGAATAGCTCCAATTGAATGTCCAGTTTCAGCAAGAATAAGTGATTCAGCAAAGAATAAACCCTGTAGAAATACAGCTCCGGGTCTTTGTCTAAGCATTATACCATCA
>QNDO01000173.1 GCA_003644895.1 Candidatus Hydrothermota bacterium
TGGCAAGTATCAGAGAAGTTACGGTTCCAAAACGAAAAATATCCTTGAGTACCAGCAAAAGTAAAAAAACAGAATCAAAACCACTGATTTCTTTATCGGGACCACTTGCAAAAAGAAAAATTGTCAAAAAATACTCTCCCAGATATCCGGCGTGGGCCTTGAGAGAGGGTGCAGAGGGTACTGTTTCTCTGAAATTCTGGGTTTCTACAGACGGCCATGTAAAATCCAATATAGTGATATTAAAGAGTTCAGGGTATCCAGAACTTGACAGAGCTGCAATAAATGCCTTAAAAATGTGGATATTTGAACCAGGGAGTAAGGAGGAATGGGGAATATTAACCGTTATATTTCAGCTTATATAGTAATAGCTGTTTTGACTTTTATTTCTAATTCTTTTGCTCAGCAAGATCCTATTGAAGAAAAAGAGGTGGTACAGGAGAAGGCACAATTCAAAGTTGAAAATGTACAGAAGCCTGGATTATTCACTCTCCCCGACGCTTTTGCACCTGTAAATTCAGTGATGGAAGAAAAAGAAAAAAAACTATTTCTCCTCATCTCCGACATCTCGGAGGGTTTCTTTAAGGACGCAGTCAAATTAAATAATCCTTATATTAGAAAGCCTGTGGCCGGCCCCATGTTTGTGAACTCAATCCAGTTAAGGATTAGAAAACCCAGATATAAGCCAGTTTCGTGGAAGCTATTTATTATTTCCCCCGAGATGGACACCATAAAAATCTTTGAAGGTAAAGGGAAAATCCCAGATAAAATCGTATGGGATGGCAGAACTCCTTCCGGTGTTTTAAAGCTTCTGACTCCCTATTCTGTATTATTAAAATACAGGGACGAATATGGTCGCATGAGAAGAGTCTATCAGGGTGATATTATGGTCACAGGTTTCAAATTTGAAAAAGATGGTGAATATTTTGCAATTTTTGCAGCTGATTCCATGTTTGAAAAAGGTAGTGACAAACTCAATAACAGAGGAAGAATGGTAATAGAGGAAATGGCAAACCTCATCAAGGAGAATTATAGAGAGGAATTAAAAATATTATTAAGGGCTCCCACTGGCTTTTTATATGCTAAAAGAAAAGATGTAATTGAGAAGGAATTCAGGAAACGGCTTCCTTATCATGAAGGAAAGGCCTCTGTTGTGCAGGAATTTATAGGTAGGGAAGAAATACCAACACTTGGGATAGGAGTAAGATGAAGAAAATCTTTGTAAAAGACTTAAAGGATTATCTCGAAAGGGAAATTGAGGAGATCTTTCTCGTCCTGAAAATAAACAAAAAACAGCAACGGGATGGCAGCCATTTTCTCGAAGTGACACTTAAAGATATTTCTGGATCTATTAAGGCAAGACTTTTTGACAACGTTGATTTACTAGATAAGGTACTAGAGGAAGAAAAAGTTTACAGGTTCAAGGCAAAAGTTTATCGACTTAATGACGAAGTTACTATGAAAATTGTAGATGCCCAGAGGATAAAAGATTTCGATATCAGAGACTTTGTTCCCCATACTGATAGGGATATTGAACTCATGCAAAAGGATCTTATTTCCATAGCCAGGAATATAGCCAATCCACATCTCCGAAAACTCCTCCATTCCTTCATCAATGATGAAAAATTTATGAAGAGATTCTCCCGGGCTCCTGCTGCTAAGATGATGCACCATGCATACATCGGCGGACTTCTCGAGCATACACTTTCTGTCACAAGATTGGCAGAGACGGTTTCAAAGAGATACTCCGAAGTTGATGAGGACCTTCTGATCACAGGAGCTATTCTCCACGATGTAGGGAAGATTTATGAATTCAAATTTTTCCCGGAAATAGATTACACAGATGAGGGAAGACTTCTTGGTCACATAGTGCTTGGATATGAACTTGTGTCTAGGAAAATTAAAGAGATTGAAGACTTCATGGGGCAGTTCCCGAGGGAACTGTCCATGAAGCTCCTGCATATGATTCTCTCCCATCACGGAGAGCTTGAATGGGGTTCTCCCATAAGGCCCATGACCCTCGAAGCCCAGATTCTGCATTTTATAGACAATCTTGATGTGAAGGTATTTCAATTTCTGAAGGCTCAGGGGGAAAGAGTTGATGAAAAGGCCCGCTGGAGTCTTTACCAGAGAGCACTGGGAAGATATGTATTTTTAGGTGAACCCCCTGAGGAAGACATAACACTGGAATAAACTTAAAGCCACACAGTCCTATCGGTTGACTGAACCGGAGGTTTTATTTAATATATGAATCAATGAAACTTTTGATTAATTTACTCATTTCGGCTCCTGAAGTCTTCCAGAAAGGCAAGCTTCCCCTTCTTGTGGTTCTCGTATTTCTTGGAATCATTTTTGTTTATTTTATTGAAAAGGCAAAGAAGGGTGGAGAGCTCTTCATCAGGAAAATTCCGGGCCTTGAGGCCTTGGATGATGCCATAGGGCGGTCCGCTGAAATGGGAAAACCGGTGGTTTATTTGCCCGGTCTTGTGGGACTTAATAGTATCACAACTATAGCCAGCCTCGGCATTTTAAGAAAAGTGGCGCGGAAGGCTGCGGAATATGGTGTAGAACTCATCATGCCTAATGCTGATCCCCTTGTTATGACCACAGCGCAGGAGGTGGTAAAAGAGGCATATCTTGATGCTGGGAGGCCTGATCTATACAATCCCAATAATATCATGTATCTCACTAGTGACCAATTTGGGTTCACTGCTGGAGCGGATGGAATCATCATGAGGGAAAAACCAGGAGCGGTTTTCCTCCAGGGTTATTTCTATGCAGAATCTCTTATTCTTGCGGAAACAGCCTTCTCTGCAGGGGCTATACAGATTGCTGGAACAACTGCAACTACGCAGCTCCCATTTTTCATAGCGGCCTGTGACTATACACTCATTGGTGAGGAAATGTTGGCTGCCTCTGCATACCTGTCCAGAGAGCCCATTCTTCTGGGTTCACTTAAAGCTGAAGACCTCGCAAAGGCTGTAATTATGGTTTTTTTGATCATGGCTATTCTTTTAAAAACTTTTGGAATAATAGACTTATCTTTCCTCTTGGAGATTAAGTGATGAGAAAAGAGGTACCGCTTCTAATAACAATTCTTACCGCATTTATAGTGATATTGGCTTTCTTCTTAACTCCACTTGCGCAGACACAGCAGATACTACTTCGCTGGTATGCTATAATTGGTGGTTTTGCAATGTTCGTTGGGGTGTGGAACCTTCTTAAGAAACATGTGTTTCAGGTCTCAAGAGGTAAGAACACTTTCTACAGTCTTGTTCTCGTATTGGGCTTTTTTATGACCTTTGCCTTCGGCATATACTCTATCGTAAAGTATAAGGATGCTTTCTATATTAACTCACCCTTCATGTTTAACTTTAACTATGTACTCGCTCCCCTGCAATCTACCATGTTCTCACTCCTTGCATTCTTTATGGCGTCTGCTGCCTTCAGAGCCTTCAGGATTCGCAGACTTGAAGCGGCTCTACTTTTATTTGCTGCCTCTATTGTGATGCTTGGAAGAGTCCCTGCAGGATATGCTTTATGGCATAAACTCCCGCTAATTGCCGAATGGATAATGAAGATACCCAGTATGGCTGTTCAGAGAGGTATCGGGATAGGAATAACTCTTGGAGCAGTGGGTATGTCTTTGAGAATTATACTTGGAATTGAAAGGCCATATTTAAGATGAATGTGCATGTAACTAGAAGAATAGTATATCTTGTTGTGGCGCTTGCTGTAATAATACCCATGTTATTCTTAAAAGGAAAAACAGTAACAGTCAGCGAGCCTGTTTTGAATGCTTTCCAAGCGATAGACACACTTAAAGAGGGCTCATATATCCTTATTTCAACTGATTATGGCCCAGGGACAATGCCAGAAGTTAACCCCATGGTATATGCTATAGTAAGGCATGCCTTCAGAAAA
>QNDO01000174.1 GCA_003644895.1 Candidatus Hydrothermota bacterium
AGCCAAGATTGCCTGTGAGATATCTAAACCTGATGGCCTTAGAGAGATTAAAAAGAGTGAGATAGAGCAGGTTATAGGTTCACTGGAAATTGAACATATTCCAGGTATAGGAGAAAGAAATGCAGAGAGATTAAAATCCATGGGTATAAGAACAGTGAGGGATCTTCTGCTTTATCCCGAAGAATTGCTATGTCGAAGGTTTGGAGTGAGAGGACTCTGGTACAAAAATCTTGCCAGAGGAGAGGATGCAGGTTTTTTTACTCTTCTGGAGGACGGCCCTCAGATAAAAAGTATAGGACATTCTGAAACATTTCCCCGGGATATATTTGATATCGAGGATATCAAAAAGTATACATTATACCTTTCTGAAAAGGTCGCCAGGCGGTTAAGATGTAAAAATCTGGCTGCCAAAGGTGTTTCTATATATGTAAGGTATTTTGATTTTTCCGGTTATTCCATTTCCAAGACTTATTCTTATCCTTTACATACATCCGGGGACATTTATAAAAGAGCTCTTTCCATGATATTTGGTGTAAATCACAGTAAGCCTATAAGACTTATAGGCATCAGTGTGTTTAATTTAGTTCCTTATATAAAACAACTCTCTTTCTATGTAGAGGATGAAAGAGAGGAACTATTAGCCAGGGTAGTGGATGAGATAAACGATCGTTATGGCGATTTTACCGTAAGAAGGGCCAGATTAGTTTCTTCCATTTTTAAACACAATGTAATTCCTCCCCGAGGTATACCACGCTGATTCCGGTTCATTGACCCCAATGATTTTTTATCGTATTATTGATTACTACACAAGGGGGGCACCATAATAGGAGATATCAAGCGTGCTTTAGAAGAATATAGTACACCTTTAGAAATAAAGGATGAAAATTTTGAAGATTTCTGTCAAAAAATTGAACAATTGATTTATTATTTCAGAGATCCCAATCGGGACCCCGTTGAAGATGTAGTAGATATAGGAAGAAAGCTACGGTCACTGGGTGCTCCAATGGAAGCGTATAAAATTCTTAAGGCGGAAGCAGAAGTTCTCAAGAATAATAAAATGTACAGAGAATACTGGCATCGGCGATATTTCTCATTTGCTTTTGCAGCACTTGGATATCCAACAGATGCTATTGAACTGGAACTCCGACAAGATATTGAAGAATTAAAGATTCATCGGGAGTTTTTTCCCTACTTACCTTTGTTCTTGAATAT
Organism: Candidatus Hydrothermota bacterium; assembly: GCA_003644895.1. Taxonomy (GTDB): domain Bacteria; phylum Hydrothermota; class Hydrothermia; order UBA1063; family UBA1063; genus B29-G16. Next base: position 1,213 of record QNDO01000174.1, read on the forward strand.
TCTCGGCAGTATTTTACATGTTTATAGAAGGAAATACAGGGAAGCTAATGAGATATATGAAGAGGCGTTAGCTTCTATCCTTTCAATGCAGGAGGACGAATTTGAAAATGTTACAATAGATAGAAAATATCACTGGGCAGTCAGGCTGATAATTAATAATTACATAGATAGTTTATTCCATATAGAAGATAGAACAGAAGAAGAGGAAAACAGGCTATTGGGCCTCTTTGAGTTACTTGAAACTCAGGGAGAAGGTACTTCCTATGCAGTGACACTCTCCCAGCTAAATTTGGCAGAATATTACGCCTATAAAGGTGACAAAAGATACAAGGATGTTTTGAAAAAGTTGCATCATATAAAAGACAGGGAGCTTGTCCGCCATATTGTGCCTGCTTCCATTCGTATTAAAGCTATATATTACTCTCGTGTGGGAAATTTTAAAAAAAGTCTTGTTCTAATTCTGGAATCCCTGAAAAAGTCCAAATATTATGGTAATACCTTGGAAGAAACTATAGTGATGGAGAGTGCCATGGATATTTTTAAAAGGGTCACGGCTCAATTCAGCGCGGTTCAGAAAAGAGAATTCTTCACACATACCCCTATTTTCAAATATTTGCTCAAAGTACAGGCGGCTAAGGATACATATCTCGGTAAAGAACATGCCAAAAATGTTTCCATCCTGGCACGTAGACTCGGGGAAATACTGGGGCTTGATGGAGAGGAATTGGAGATACTGGAATTTGCTGGACTTCTTCATGATGTGGGAAAGCTCTATATTCCCTGGTTCACACTCAATAAAGTTACCCCGTTAGATGATGAAGATTGGGAAATAATTAAGATCCATCCTGTAAAAGGTGCTGAAATGCTTGAAAATTTGGGAATGTGGCGTGAGGCTGAAGCAGTGAGAAATCATCATGAGAGAGTGGATGGCTCAGGCTATCCCCTTGGGAAAAGTGAGCTTAATATCTTGGACGAGATTGTAGGGATTAGTGACCTTTTTGATGCTGCTGTCTCACCCAGCAGGAGATATAAGGCTCATAAGAGCAAAGATGAACTTATAAGGGACCTCCTGAAGGGAGAACCTTTCAAATTCAGTGCAGTGGTATTGAATGCACTCAGGCAGGCTGTTGACAGGGGACTTGCATGATAAGAGTATCGGGTGTAAAATTGCTTCATGAGAGTTCGAGGTAGACCTATATTATTAGTTCCTCGCGAAATCGTAGAGAATTTCTACAAGTATATCCCAAGAGTTGTAACCAAAAGTTATGTTTTTCATAATTATCTTTTACTCTCAAGAGTTGAGGATGTCTTTAATCGCAGTTTCCGTATATACAATGAACACGGTTTGCTGGTAGGGTATGACTCTCTGATGATCAAGGATTTTTTGATACATAAAGATATCTTATATTTACTGCAGGGTAGAGGTGTACAGATCATAAAAAATATTACAGGGATAATAAAAAAATTTTCTTATCATGTTGCGGATTATGCTGGTGAGACATCTGAACACCTTGAAGAAATACTGGACGATTTACTTCAACGCAGAAAAGAAAATGTGGCCAGTTTTGACAGTATACCAACCACCATATTTTTTAATTCTGAAGAGGGTTATTTCTACATAGGCACATCAAGAGGTGAGATTTACAAAATGGGAGATTATCCTATTTTTGATAAGGAGAAAATTCCTCTTGATCTGCCGGATAAACCTATTACTGAAATCATTAAGGACAGGAAAAATATGCTTATTCTTCAAGGTGAAAAGGTGGAGCTAAATGAGCCTTCCCTAAGTCCATATGTTCTCTCTAAAAGCAACTTTTACTTTACCGGACCCAACAAGGAAACAATTAAAATTGATAATGGCGGGAAGACCATAAAAAAGGCATTTTTAAAGAAAAACAACATTTTTGTACTATATGATGACGAAAGTTTTGGATTTTATAAGATATTGAGGGCAAAAGAGATACAGCGTGACAGTAAGGCTCTCAAAGATGTTTATAAAATAAAAGATGCAATTTTAGTAGAAGGTCGGCTATACGTGGCTGGTCAATATACGAACGGTGAGAACTTCGTTGGATTTTTGAGTCTATACAACAAAAAAATTCACAATGTGCTTAAAACCAAGAGAATATATTTTGATTCTCTGGGTGTAGATCCTGATTATCTTTTCGTGGGCTTTTCTACATCGAGTTTTGGTATTGCTTTAATTCCTATGGAACTGGTAAATATGGCCCCAAAGATAGACGAACCTTACAATGAGCTTGAAGAATTTCAATATTCCTTGTACAATTTACCCATGAAGGTGCAGGAAATACATCCTGGATTCAATGTTATTTATATTTTTGGTGGCGATTATCATAACAAATTATTGATAATATCAGGTGAGTTTTCCAAATTAAGAACCTCTTCGGATGAAGATTTACAGATGAAATTACCGGAAGAATTAGATTATGAGGAGGGATACTAAATGTTGGAGTTTTTAAAGGAGGTAAAATTGGATGAACCTCTTTTTTTAAGGAATGTGACCCTTTATCCTCTCACAGGGGAAATTGGGTCTAACGGTTTCACAACCTTGGATGAGGCACTTGAAAGAAAGGAAGCTTCTTTCAAGGATGTTTTAGATGTAAATAGTGTTGAACTCGATTACAGAGGTGGGGCTCCACTCTTCATAAT
>QNDO01000175.1 GCA_003644895.1 Candidatus Hydrothermota bacterium
GGCGCACCCATTATTTTCGATGTAAAGTGCTCCAAGGGAGTGGTGGAATACATTGAAAAATTGGGTGGAAGACCCATCATGTGGAAAACTGGGCATTCCCTCCTTAAAGCTAAACTGAGAGAAGAAAATGCACCCTTCGCCGGGGAAATGTCTGGTCATATGTTCTTCAATGATAGATTTTATGGATTTGATGACGCCATCTACGCATCTCTAAGATTGTTTGAGATACTGGAAGAGGAAGATAGAAAGCTCTCTGAACTGGTAGCTGAAATTCCATTTTATCATTCCACCCCAGAAATAAGGGTGGGATGCCCCGATGATAAAAAATTTGAGGTGGTTAAGGAACTGGTTAACAGGTTCAAAAGCAAATACAGGGTAATCGACATAGATGGAGCCAGAATTGAATTTGATGATGGCTTTGGCCTTGTGCGAGCTTCAAATACTCAGCCTGTCCTAGTCCTGAGATTTGAGGCAAAAACCCCTACCAGACTGGAGGAAATAAGAAAAATCATTATGAATGAACTTGCCACATTTAAGGAAGTAGATCTTTCTGGAGGGTCGCACTGAGGTTAATATTCGTTTTAATTATCCTGGCTGCCGGAGAACCTGTTAAATTTAAGGCAAAATATCTTTTTTATGACAACGAAAATGAGGTTGTGTATCTCGTCGATTCATCTTTTGTGGAAAAGGGAAATGTAAAGCTCTATGCAGATAGTATTATTTTCTTGAGAAGGAAAAACCTCTTAAAGGCTTATGGTAACTCAATCCTTATAATTGAAAAAGACACTCTTGTTGGAGACAGTCTATTTTACAACACAGAGACTGAAAACGGCGTAGCATACGGAGGAAAAACTTATCAGGAAAAGGGGTGGCTTCAGGGTAAAGAGATATACAAAGACAGAGGAGATACCCTCTATGTGAAAAGTGGTTTTTTCACATCCTGTGATTTAAATCCACCACATTACCGTTTCAAAACCAAGAAAATGAAGCTTATAAAAAATAATATGGCCATCGTGAAACCCCTCATACTGGAAATACACAATGTCCCTGTAGCAATTCTCCCCTTCTGGTTTTTTCCTGTTGCAAGAGGGCGTAAGTCTGGTTTCATGACGCCCAGATTTGGTCTCAGTTCAAGCGATGGAAAATATTTCAAGAATATTTCCTATTATCTTGTACTCAGCAACTATGCGGACATAACATTCATTCTGGATTTAATTGAAAAAAGAGGGATTAGAGGTGGTATAGACCTGGTATACAATAAGTACCGGCTCTGGAGTGGCAGAATTAATTACCTTCTGGCACAGGAATTATGGCCCATGAAGAGAAGGTGGTCTCTGGAAGCATTTCATAAACAAAATCTGCCCTATAACATCAAATTGACCATGAGGGCCAATTATTTATCAGACCAAGATTTTCTTAACGACTATGCAGAAACAAAAACAGAATGGTTAAGAAGAGAACTCACCAGTTACATTTCACTTTCAAAGACATACAAAAACACGGTTATAAACCTTTCACTTGATGATAGAAACAATTTAACGGATTCCATAAGAACTACAAGAATACCATATATCTCTCTTTCCCTCCCTTCTTTGAGAAAAGGCAATTTTAGATTATCCGGGAATATCAACTTTCTTAGAGAAAGGAAGGATTATTCTGATACTCTCTATACACGATACGGCAGTAACTTTTCTTTCAGCGGGGGATATAGGTTTAAAATATTTAAGTACCTGCGTTTCAATGCTGGATTTTCAGGTTTTATTGGCTATGCGGATCACGATACTCTTCTCAACAAAAACGTATTTACTAAAGGGGTGAGTGGAAACATAGGCTTTTCCACTGTGCTATATGGAAAAACCATTTTTGGCGTGGGACCTGTGCAATATTTCATTCATGTGTTCCAGCCTGACATTTCATTTTCATATACTCCGGATCTGGAAAACCCAGGCATTGACTGGTATTTTGTGAAGAAAGGAGGAATAAAACAGGAATGGTTTACACTCAACTTAAAAAATAATTTTAAAGCCGCACTTTCTGATAAGGATGTTGATCTATTTTCGTTGAATTTTGGATCTTCCTATAATTTCCTTGATACCCTTGCAAGATTTTCTTCCATAAATTTCTCTGCATTTTCTTCTCAGAGCATTCCTCTGTATGTAAAACTATCCGGACTATATAGTAGAACCCAAGGGAAAATATCCACCCTCAATTTATCCACAGTTTTTAAATACAAGATTCCACTGCCCAAAGTTGATTTTGAAAATGAGGACTCTACTGCAGAGACATCCTTACTTTCTCTTGGAATCTCGCATAGTTGGACAAAATCAACGTATACCAGTCAGATTCTATCATTTTCGGCAAATTTCAATTTGACCCCAAAAACTCATATTGTGCTCAGTGCGTCCTATGATTTAGAAAAGGGGAAAATGCTCTCCAAGAATCTTACTCTAAGGAGAGATCTTCATTGTTGGGAGGCTGCCTTTACTTACAGTGGATTTGGTGCTAGATGGGATTATAATTTCAGAATCTGGATTAAAAAACTTCCTGATGTAAAACTGGAGAAGGGATTATTCGAACTCTTCCTGCCAGACTAAGGTTTTGTCTTCATTCTAAATTCTGCCCATGTGGATTGCACTGTAAAATATATTTCCAGGAAGTGTTTCACTTCTTCTTTTAACTCTCCCTCTTTTAAAAGCATTTTCAAGAGGTCTACTTTTCCTAATAAATTCAATGCATACATATTAATTGCCAGCTCAAGAACATCCATGTTTGAATTCATAATAAGCCATTTAAGACGGGGATATTCCACTCTCTTGAGGAATTCTCTGAAACCTCTTGCCTTTCGCTCAAGTTCTACGCCAAATGCAGTCTCAGGAAGCGGTGCAATAAAAGCAAACCCAAAAGTTATTACAGATGCAGCCAGAAGATGTATCCAGAAATTTGAAGCTAAAGGGGAGATTGTAACCACATCCACATAGAGAAAAAATAGCCCTAAGATGAAAAACAATATAGAAATACTGAGAAATGTCGGTTTGGTCTCAAAAATTTTCCCCTTTAATATGGGCTTCTCCAGTTGCATGGACTCTATAAGATGCTCCTTAAATATGTTTTTCCATTCAGAGAGGTTGTAAAAAAAGAGCTTCATATCCACACTACTGGCAAATTCTTCATAGGAATATACTATTCCCGTGTTCATAATAACGTCTATATTTGTACCGATAAAAATCCGATCCAATATAAATTTCTCGTACCTCAGGAGGGTTTTATCAAAGGTATAATCTTTGAGCCTCCGGAATACAAATGTGGAACCACTTTTATTAATTTCCAGATAACCACGCCTAGCAAGGTCGAAAATAGTGGCTATTAATTCCTGGGGGCCTATATCCCTTGATATGAGAAAAGCAGCTTCAGCAGGCCTTAAATCTTCTGGAAGTGAATATTGAACCACTGTGGGGATATACCGGCTACCTGCAGTGTATTTAAAATAATATAATCCGTAAAGAATTAAAAGAGTCACGGGAAACAAAGAGGGATATTTCAATATAGAAGAAGTAAAGACAAATAAAGAAAGAGTTGAATAGAATATTGAGGTCATCATATCATCCTGCAGATAGCTAATAATAGAGACAGTAACAGTGACAAGGAGCAAAAAAAGATGTATTTTAACACTATAAGCCCTTGTGATAACAGAAAAAAACACAATTAAGAACCCGGTAATCCCGAGTATTCCTATTTTTGAAAGGGAAATCCTTTTATCAAAACGGGGGGAGAGCTGATAAGGATTCAAAAAATACATGATGAAATTGTAATTGATTTATACTTCAAAATCAAAATACTATATTGACATTACACCTAAAA
>QNDO01000176.1 GCA_003644895.1 Candidatus Hydrothermota bacterium
AAAGAGAATACAAACATAGCAACAGATCCCTCAATGGATTTCTTTGATCTTCTAATGTGATACACATGCTTACCATACCGATCCCCCAATATTGCAGCAAACCCATCTCCATAACCCATTACCAGAGCTCCCACTGCTCCGTAGTAAGGATTCTGGAACAAAATTCCATCCCACCAGGTGAACAGCACAAGGACTGCCAGAGAAAGCGGAAAGTAGACGGTACCAAGGTCTTCTTTACCCCTACCTCTTTCCATGCTACTGAAAATATTCTTTTTATAAGACATATAATTCAGAACAACAAAAATTAACAGCGGAATTAATGCAAAAATATAATTGGGAATCATGTACATGGCAAGAATCCACCAGTTGGAAACACCCACATGGACAAATTTTCTGCTTCCCTCCACTGATAATATATTCTTCTTTTTGAGCACTTCACTGATGCCAATAATGCTAAAAACAAATATAAAAGAGATTATAACGCCTATAATATTCCAGGCAACATCCATAGTTAATCTCTTTTTGTTATACTTTAGTTTTCATAGCATAGATTATAAAATAGTTTTCGCACCTTTTCAAAACAAAAACACCCAAAACTTGACTTTAAAAAATATTATATTAGAATTTATTTTAACACGACAAGGAGGGATAAAATGGGTAAGTATACCTCAGTAGTTGTAATGATGCTACTCCTTGTGGGAAGTAGCAACGGCTCTAAGGTCTTCAAGAAAGTAGAAGATACACGTAAGCTACTCAAAAGCGCTCGTGAGGCTGGAAAAACAATCCCGCAAATAAAAGTGATATCCAAGGAAGCGGTTAAAACTCCTGGCGATACACTTCACTATGATGGGCCTAATGATAACAATGCTGTTGGGCTCGTCAATGGTGGAACTTTTCAGGGTGCCATAAGACTCACACCTACTGAACTTACGGGATACAGCAACTGGCAGCTCACTGAGGTCATATTTTATCATTATGAAACTACATCCCACTCTGGTCAGGTAATCATCTACGGTCCAGGAAATGACTCTACACCCGGAAGTACAATAACAACAGAGTCCTATACTGCCCCTGCTCAGGGATGGATATCCGTTCCGCTCTCTACTCCAATCTTGATAGATCCCTCTCAAGATCTGTGGATTTCTGTCGAAATAACCCACGCTCAAGGTGAGTATCCTCTCGGAGTGGATGCAGGACCGGCAACACCTTATAAAGGAGATTTTGTTTCAACAGATGGAACAACCTGGGGAGAACTCCGTGATTATGGCCTTGACTACAACTGGAATATCAGGGGAATTGTTGAACCTGCCGGAGATTCCACTGATCCATTACCTCCTTCTAACCTCACTGCTTATTCGGATTTCACAACGCCCACTCAAATACTACTTTCTTGGACCGATCCTACCCACTACGTGGGGGGAGACACACTAACAGATTTTTATATTGAAATATGGAGAGATTCTGCTCTCATAGATACTGTGACTAAAGGTATTCAGAGTTACACCGATAATGGTTTAACAGATGGCACACTATACACCTATCAGATAAGAACACACGACCGCAACGACTCTACGAGCGCTTTTGTAGAGACATCCTGGTATGCAGGTGGTTCACCCTGGCCTGCTTCTCCTCAATTAAATGCCGTCAATGTTATTAATGATTCCGCCATAGAAGTGGTTGTAACAACCCCTACAACTCAATCTGACGGTACACCCTTGGATGACCTTGCAGGTATATACATCTATGTGGACAGCCTCCAGACCCTTGATCACCCTACCACAGATACAGGAGTTACCATTTATGATACTGTTACAGTAACTCCAGGAAGAAGAACTGTCTTTGTCACAGCATATGACAATGAAACTCCTGTCCACGAATCAGAAGCATCCAACTCTATAACAGTCATTACAAATGTCCACAGTGGCGGTCCAGATGGGTTCGGATACGTATTCTATGATTCAGATCATCCTTCCGGTCCTTCTTTCGACTGGATTGATGCCTCTACAGGTACAGTGTTAACCCTTGATGATGAAGACTACACCTTGATTGACTTACCATTCCCCTTCCCATATTACCAGGAAATCTTAAATCAAATCTATGTATCTTCAAATGGTTTTCTTTCATCAACAGGTGTTTCAGATTGGTCCAATGATTCATTACCCGATACTACAAAACACAATATAATTGCACCTTTCTGGGATGACCTTGACCCTTCATCTGGAGGAACAGTTTATTATCTGAGCACACCTGATTACGCAGTAATAGAATGGTATCAGGTTCCCGGCTACTATTCTGGTGGCCCGTACACTTTTGAGGTTGTATTGTATCCTAACGGAAATATAGTGTTCAATTCCCTGCAGATGATGGACCCGATAGATGAATCCACAATTGGAATCCAGGGAGCCGATGGCAGCAACGATTATTACTTACTCTATTCTTACAACGGAAATCCTGTTACTGTTCATGATTCCCTCACTATTCTCTTCATAAGGCCTGTGTTTAATCATGACGTCGCAGTTACATCAATTAGCTCCCCTCCAGATCTACTCCTTACAGGAACTACCGTAACTCCGCAGATAGATGTACACAATTTCGGTACATCCACAGAAAGTTTCGATGTCGTAATGGATATCTATAAAGGTGGTAACCTCATTTACTCTGATACACAGACCGTCTCAAGCTTACCGCCCAACAGCACCCTCCCCGTTTCTTTCACGCAGTACACATTTGATTCTTCAGCCTTTGATTATCAGGCAATTGCATATACGCTACTTATGGGTGATGAAAACACTTCCAGTGATACCTTATGCAAAGACTTTGTTGTGGCAGAAAATATTATAGATTTTGAAGCCAACGATGGAGGCTTTACTGCTGATCCGGTAAGTGGAGCCTGGGAGTGGGGAGCTCCTGCGGATACTGTAGGACCCGGAAGTGCTCATTCAGGAACTAATGTCTGGGGAACTGTTCTTGGAGGGAATTATGAAAATAATGCTGACTGGAGCTTGTATTCAATAGACCTCTATGCTACTCAAGATAATCCTGTGATAGGGTTCTTCCATTGGTATAATATGGAAAAAGGCTATTATGCCTATGATGGTGGGAATGTTTCCATTTCTACAGATGGAGGAGCTACCTGGACAATTATCTATCCTGAAGGTGGATATCCTGAATCCGATATATCCGGTCTCAATAATGAACCTGGCTTTAGTGGCACATCTGATGGTTGGCAACTTGCTAAATTTAACCTCAGTGTGGCCCAGGGGACTTACTTTAAACTGAGATTTCATTTCGGTTCTGATGGCTCAATTAATTATGACGGATGGTACATCGATGACTTTATCACAAGTGGTGCTATAGTTGGTATTGGTGAAAATGATCACGCACAGAGCTACAAGAATCTTCTTTATGGCCCAATGAAAAACCCTGTATCAGGCATTGGAGTGATTAACTTCTCAGTTGCAAAAAAGACAAACGTAAGCCTCGAACTCTTTGATGTCACAGGTAGAAAGGTGAGGACTCTATATAATGCTCTGACAGAGCCGGGAATTCACTCAGTAAGGTTTAACTCCAAGGGACTTCCTCAGGGCATATACTTCCTCAGAATGAATGCTGGTAATACATTCAACAGCACAAAGAAAATACTTGTTGTAAACTAAACTAAAAACTCCCCCGGTCCTCAACTCTTTGGGGATCGGGGGAGCCTTTTATTTAATAAAGTTTGGACAGGAGAAACTCAATTTCCTCTTTGGTATTATAGAAATGAGGGGATATTCTTATGGCATTATTTCTCAGGGAAGTTATAATATTAGAATTTTTGAGTCTCTCATGAAGTTCTTTCATATC
>QNDO01000177.1 GCA_003644895.1 Candidatus Hydrothermota bacterium
GGTCTTCCACCCAATTTTTCAATGTATTCCACCACTCCCTTGGAGCACTTTACATCGAAAATAATGGGTGCGCCTGGGTGGAATTTTAAAACTTGTTTGGCAAATATTGCCAGTAATTTATCGCCAAAAATAATATTTCCTGTTTCATCAATGGCTCCTATACGGTCTGAATCGCCATCATATCCAACACCGAGATCAAACCCCTCTTTCTTAACCTTTTCCATCAGGTCTTTCATATATTCAACCACTGTGGGATCGGGTAGATGATTGGGGAAGTTACCATCGGGCTCGAGATAGATTCCATCATAGGGGACTTTAAGTTCATCCAATATCTGGGTGATAACGGGCCCAGCAGTTCCATTACCTGCATCAAGCGCCACCTTTATCTTACCCTGTACTTTGACATTTTTGACCATTTCGTCCACATACGGGTCCACCATATCTTCCTCGAAATGCTTTCCCCTTTCGAATAGATGGAGGAATTCTTCCTTCTCTATAATCTCCCTTAATCTCTGGATACCTTCTCCGAAAAAGGAATATTTTCCCAATGATATTTTAAAACCATTATATTCTCTGGGATTATGACTGGCTGTAACCTGAATCCCTCCATCCACAGGTAATTTGTAAAGAGAATAATATTGTAAAGGTGTAGGAACCACCCCGATATCATACACGTCAATTCCCGTTTGCCTGAAACCGTCAACAAGGGCATCTTTGTATTTAGGTGATGTGGGCCTTACATCCATTCCAACAGCTACTGCCTTGCCCCCATTTTCTCTCACTATTTTCCCGAAAGCTCTACCCAGATTGAAGGCAAAATCTTCCGTTATATCCCTGTCTGCAATGCCCCTTATATCATACATCCTAAAAATCTCTTTCGGAACCTTCATAAAATACCTCCTGTAATTTCTCTAAAAAGATTTTATTTTCTTCTTCTGTTCCTACTGTAACCCTCAGATGGTTACTCAATCCCCTGACCCCCGAGAGGTCTCTAATACTGACACCCTTTTCGATCAATTTTTCATACACATAATTTGCAGAAAAATTTTCAACCCTAAATAGGATAAAATTTGTAAATGAAGTATAAGGCAATACCCCCTCTATTTCTTCCAGATTTTTGAATAATTCCTCTCTTCTGGAAGAAATACACTGTACTTTTTTCTCGATCCACTCTCCAAATAGATCGATGTTCTTTAAAATTACTGTATTCAAATGGTTCAGATGGAAAGGCGTAAAGTTTATTGTTTCAAATATTTCTCTGATTCGAGGCGAGGAGATGGAATATCCTAACCTGATTCCGGCAAGGAAAACCTTTGAAAAAGACCGCCCTATCACCAGATTTTCATGGCTTTCAACATACTCTGCAAATGTCACTCCTGTATAATTAAAGTATGCTTCATCCAGTAAAATAGGAATTTGGTAATCCATCAGTTTAATGATAATCTCCTTATTCTGAAGATTCCCTGTGGGGTTATTTGGATTTGCGATTATTATAAGGTCGACGTCTTTGACGAGCTTGTCAGCTTCTTCTCGTGGGATACTATAAAATTCATCGAGGAGTACCTCTTTAATTTCTGTCCCACTCAGAAGGGCAAAGTGTCGATAAAGGGGATAGGTGGGTTCAAAGATAAGAACTTTTTTGCCCTTCCCACCGAAAGTAAGCAGGAAAGAAAAGATAATCTGATCGCACCCATGGGATATAAAGAGTTTATCTTCATCAATGTTGATATATTCAGCCAGTTTTTTTCTGATGCTGTGATATTCGGTAAGGGTTGGATACCTGTTAAAAGGGGTTAATCGGAGGTCCTCCAGAATTTTTTCTTTTATTCTTTCAGGTATATCCCAGGGCGTCTCATTCTGATCCAGCTTTACAGAGACTCCCTCTTTTATTCTGAAATTAGCTTTGAGATTAAGAATTTCTTTTCTTATGGAATTTAGCATGTTATAAAAGATAAAGTAAGAAAAGCAGTTTCGCAAGGAAAGAGAAGCCATGCAAGAGATAGGACTAAGCCGGTTTTGACCTAACTCATGCCTCCGTTTATAATCCATAAAATGAGAATTCCGGGACTCACTCCGCGTAACCTGAGAATATCCATTTCGTTTATCGTTCTCGTAGCATTAGTTATTTTCCTGATTACATTCTCGAAGGATACTCTGATTGCACTGCGTAAAATAAACCCTGTTTATTTTATATTGCTTTTTATGGTGTGGGTTGTTTATGCTGTATTTGATGGATTGAAATTGAAATTTCTTGCACTCAGTGTTGGGGAAGAAAATCTGGATCTTTTTTCTGCCATAAAAACTATTCAAATCGGGATTTTTTTAGCGGCAGTTGTTCCTTTCCAGGTTGCTGGATTACCAGTTCAAATTTACATTCTCTCAAGGCGTGGTATTTCTCCAGGCAAAGGGGCTGCCATACTAACCATGCGTGGAATTGTGACCTACGGGGTGATAGTCCTAGCTATGGTCTTTGCGCTTAAGAACATGTGGCCCCCTGAAAGCAATATTATACGAGGAGTCATAGGTTATGCTGTCTTTGTAGTCGCCGTGGTGCTGGTTGTCTATGTGGTTGCGATATTGAGTCCGGGAATTATTTCAAAGTTCACCAAAAATGAAAAGATAATAAAGGAATTCAAAATCCTTCGCGAGACATTCCTGACTTTTGTAAAAACTTCCAGGAAGAAGGAGTTGCTACTGGTGCTTATTTTTACGGTTATTTCTTTCTCTGCACTTACCACCATCCCGTACCTTCTTGCCATGGCGCTGAACAACACAATACCATATTCGAATTCTTTTGCGTTTCAGACGATACTTCAGGGCTCTCTGGTATTTACTCCCACTCCCGGTGGAAGTGGAATTGCAGAAACTGCAGCATATTTCCTATTCAGAAATTCTATAAGAAAGGAAATACTGGGTATATTTGTCATACTCTGGAGATTTTTTACGGCATATCTTACTGCCATAGCTGGGGGCATATTTCTTTTAAGAGAAGTTAATGTATACGAAAACCGAGAGATTTCACAAGATTAACAATATATCCGGTTGAGAATCCTCTATATTTATAATAGTTAATGAGCCTTTCCAAATCTTTTCTTGATATCCTCGTTCCGGGACTAAAATGTCTCAGGATATGGTTTTTAATATTTTCCTCTACATCCATATCATTGTAATACGAATCCAAAGCACTCTGAATTTCTTCGTCATCAAAACCAAATCTTCTCAATTCGAAAGCAATTCTTCTCCTTGAATGTGGCTTCAGCATGCGACTCAAAATAAATTCTCTTAAAAATTCTTCCTTTTCAAGGAATCCCTGATTTTTTAATTTATCTATGGTCTCATCTATCTGCTGATCGCTGAATCCTTTTCTTTTCATGCGTTCTCTAATTTCTTTTTCTGTTCTCGGCCGGAATTTCAGAAGAAGATAGGCGTATTTTAAAGGGTCTTTCATTTAAGGGTTCTCATCTTTTCCAGGTGATAGAAGATGGCAAGAATATCCGAGGGAGAGACACCTGGAACTCTTGAAGCCTGGCCAAGGGTAAGGGGTTTGTACCTGATCAATTTTTCTTTTGCCTCATTGGATACACTTTCTACCTGACTGAAATCAAAATCTTCTGGAATTTTGATATTATCCATCTCCGCATATTTCTTAGCTTCTTTCTCCATTCGCTTAATATATCCTTCATATTTAATTTCAATTTCTATCCTTTCTTTAACCCAGAAAGGAAAATCTATACCAAAGCCGAGTTGGAGGAGAGTATCATAGCTGATTTCCGGGCGCTTCAAGAAATCATATAGAGTTATTGCATCTTTGAGTGGTTTCA
>QNDO01000178.1 GCA_003644895.1 Candidatus Hydrothermota bacterium
CAGATTTAAAACTTACGTTAGCTCGTAAAGAGAACATAGACTTAAAAATTTACGATATATCAGGCAAACTCATAAAAGACCTTCACCATGGAAACCTCAATCCTGGAGCACACACCTTCTCCATAACCACAAATCCCGGAACCTATATTGCTGTTTTGAAGTATGGAAGAGGGGTTGTGAGGAGAAAGTTTGTGGTGTGGTAGGCTCTCAATACAACTTTTCACCGTATTCTTTCCATGTGAATCTCACTGCTTTTTAACTTTTACTTGATTTCCTACCGGATTTTGATAATAATTAAACAAAACGGACTGGATTATGAAAATTTTACATACATCTGATTTGCATTTGAAAAATGTGGGGGATGAAAGATGGCAAGCTCTTGAAGAGATACTGGAGCTTGCAAAAAATGAAAAGGTTAACCTCTTGATAATCAGTGGCGATCTTTTTGACAGGCACTACGATGCCCAGAATCTGAGAGATAAAATAAGGCCTCTTTTCTCAGGAAACGATTTCAAGATAATTATAATACCAGGTAATCACGACAGGGATGCCTTTATCAAGGGCTACGACTTTGGTTCTGATGTTATTGTCCTCGATGAGGAGAATTATTCAGTGGAGTTGGATGACCTGAAAATATTTGGTATGGCATTCAAAGAGTTTACTCAGGATGAGATATTAAAGAATCTGCGCAAGTATTCAAAGGAGACAACAAAGGAAAAGCCGAATATTCTGGTATTTCATGGGGAACTTCTTGATGTTGTATACAGACCTGAGGACTTTGGTGAAGAAGAGAAAAATTACATGCCCGTTAAACTTGCATACTTTAAAGGGCTGAATTTTGACTATATTCTTGCGGGACATTTCCATACAGGCTTCTATGTAAACGAATTTGAAAAAGGCAAATATTTTGTCTACCCCGGGTCTCCTGTCTCCATTACCAAAAAAGAAACAGGTAAGAGGAAGGTGAACTTGATGGAAATTGGAGCTCCTCCCCAGGAGAAAGAAATTGATAGTTTTCATTATGAAAGACTGGAAATATTTCTGGACCCCTCAAAAAATGAAAACCCCCTTAAAATTCTTCAGAACAGACTGAAAAAATTGGGCAAAAATGCTCAAGGAATCCTCCGAATGGAGGGGTACTATAACAGTGAAGTTTTGGGTCTTACTGAAGAGGAGTTGAAGAGAGAAATAATGCGACTTTGTGGTGACAAGTGTGTGGATATAGACAAGGGTTTCAGATGTATAGATCTCAAGATCATAGCAGAGGATGATATTGTGAAAAAATTTACGAAAAAACTGGAACAACGGAATATTGATGAAGAGAGGAGACGCGATCTTTTCAACCTTATTGTTAAAGCTATGCTGGAACTGAAATATGGGGGAAAGTGATGAAAATCAAAGAGTTTTTAATTAAGCGTTACGGCCCTCTTTCCCATAAAAATCCAGTAAAATTATCAGATTTCAACATACTGTGGGGAAGAAATGAAGAGGGTAAAACCCTCACCATTGATGCACTTGTTAAATTCATACTGGGTAAGAAATATAAAAATAAAAGAAAAAAGCCAATTTTTGAGAAGATTGACAGAGTTGAAGAATTTCCGGAAGGATATGCAGTAATCGAAACCAACAACAAAGAGTACAAGCTGGGAGACAGGCATGACCTTCTCTCACTACGAAAGGACCTAAGTGACAGAGAATTCAGGAATATATTTATAATACGAAATAGCGACCTTTCATTATATTCAGAATCCTCATTTTATTCATCCATGATAGATAAGCTCACCGGTATGAGGACAAGGGATATTGAAAACTTAAAGGCATTGGTGAAGGACATTTCAGGGTTAACTCCCAGGGGAGACTTCAAGAATGACGACGCCAGCAGGAAACTCAAGGATCGACTTCAAAAAGCCCGTAAACTCATCGAAGATATCAAAACTCTTAAAAAGACAGTAAAGGAGAAAAAGTGGAACAAAGTAGAATATGAGAAAGTAAAGCTGGGGGAAGAAATCGATGATATAAAAAAGAAGCTGGACGATCTTCAGGCTGCACTTAAAAAGGAGAAATATACTAAGGGTAAGGCGCTTCTTGAAGAGCTGGAAGATGTTATCTACAAATTAAAGAGCTTTGACAAGATAGATGATAAAACCCTAAAAGAATGGAATGAGGTCGAAAAGGAACTTTATGCATTGTTTGAAAAATATCAGGAAAAGGATACTCAAAGAGCCAGATTAAAGGAGCAGAGGGAAAAGGTTGAAGCAAAGATTAAGGAGATTAGAGAAAAGCTGAAGATTGCAGATTCCAAAAGATTCCAGATAGAAAAATTGATCGATGACATAAAGAGTCACGAAGTTCTTGAAAATACCTATCTTCCACGTATCGAAAAGGGCAAGATCTACATGCCCGCCATGATTTTCTCTTTTATCCTTACAATTATTTCCTTTTTTGCCCTCCTTATTCTTAGGAATTTTATAATTCTGGGTATCGCCATTGTCTTTCTGGCCCTTGCCATTGTTTTCAGTGTGCTTGCCATGGGTGTCAGGGATATGAAAGCCCAGATAGAAAGAGGCAAAAGATTAATTATGAATAAGGCGAAGAGGTTGAATCTTGAAGGAAAGGAAATCGATGAAATCCATGCAGAGCTCGAAAGGTTTGAGATTGAATACAGTTCCCACCAGAAAGACCTTGAGATACATGAAAGAGAACTTTCGAGAATTTCTGATGAATTGCGAAAATTGAGGGAGGAAGAACTTCCTAAACTCAGTGCCGCCCTCCAGAATGCAAATGATAAACTCGAAGAGCTCAAGAAGAAGTGTCAGGTGGAAAGCAGAAAAGACCTCGAAGAAAAGGTGAATAAGAAAAAAGAACTGGAAAAAAGATTGGAAAAAATCCAAGGAGAACTTACGGGTATTCTTGGATCAATTCCTCAGGAGAAAAACCCTGAGGAGATACTAACTGAATGGAGCGCAAAACTTAGAGAATATGAAGAATACTGGGACTTCCCGCTCGATTTGACTTATGATGAGAAGAAGGAAGATAAACTGAGAAAGGAGCTCAAATCAAAAGAGGAGGCCCTGGAAGCCCTGAGAAAAGAGGTTGAGCTGTTTAGGGATGAACTAAAGGAGATTCAACGCAGAGCCACGGAGATCCTCCTTGAGGAAGTCACTTCCTATTCTGTTGAGCACCTTGATGCAGTTTCCAAGAAACTGGACGAATTTATTAAAACCCAGGAGAAACTGAGAGAAAATGCACTCCTTTCAGAAGAAATATTATCAGAGATAGAAATGGAAGAGAAGGAGCAATTTACCTTCCTCTTCGGTAAAGATAGTCAGGTCAGCCTTCTATTTAAGGAGATTACCGAGGGTATGTACGAGGAGGTGAAATACGATAAGGATGAAAACAAAATCTATGTAAGGAACAAGGATGGGGAGTGGCTGGGTACTGACAAGCTCTCAGGAGGGACCTTTGATCAACTCTATTTTGTAATAAGGGTTGCTCTGGGTGAGAATTTATTAAGAGATGAAAAGGGCTTTTTCATACTTGACGATCCATTTGTAAAATCAGACCCTGAGAGGTTGAATAAACAAATTAATATGTTAAGAAAAATAATAGACTCAGGGTGGCAGATTTTGTATTTCTCCTGTAAAGGAGAAGTTAAAGAACTCCTTAAAAAAGATATAAAAGAGGGCAAAGTCCAGTATATAGAGGTTGCTCTAAAGCAGTGAATCGGATATGAGTGTCCTCGGGAAAGATATAGAATTAAAATTTCCCCATGTATTGATAGTGGAGGCATCTGCTGGCTCTGGTAA
>QNDO01000179.1 GCA_003644895.1 Candidatus Hydrothermota bacterium
TATAGGTGTAATAGCAGAATTTCCCGTGGTGAAAAATCTTTTGAAAAAAATTGGTGTGGACTTTATTGTAATAAAATCCCGGGACAAAAAAGATCTGGGCTCTCCGTGGAGGGAAATGACAAGAGAAGAGAAAAAAATCATCAAATCACTTATTGATGAAACCTACAAAAACTTTCTTAAAATTGTGTCAGAGTCCAGAAACATTCCGATGGATTCTCTATACAAAATTGCAGACGGAAGAATTTTTTCAGGTAGACAGGCATTGAAATACGGACTAGTGGATACCTTAGGCACTATAGATACAGCTATTGAAATCCTTAAACAAAAAGCAAAGATCAAAGGCAAGCCTGTGCTTGTTGAACCTCGAAAGAGGTTTTCTCTTCTTTCCCTAATTACTGGAGAGGAAACAAAAATAAGCGACATTAAACTTGATTACAGGATGGTGCTACCATGATTGAAAGATACTTCACTCCTGAAATGAAAGAGATATTCAGCGAAGAAAACAAATACAGGAAATGGATCACTGTAGAGATAGCTGCGCTTGAGGTTCTAGAAGGAGAAGGTATTATAGAGTCAGGAGTTACACAGAAAATTAAGGAATATCTTGAAGAGCTAAATATAAGGGAATTTACCCAGAGAGCAAAGGAAATTGAGAGAGAGGTTGAGCATGATGTTATTGCTTTTTTAATAGCTCTTGAGGAGATAGTCGGCAACGCAGGAAGATACATACATTTCGGCCTCACATCTAGCGATGTTGTGGACACTGCCAATGCTCTGATTCTCAAAGAAGGAGTGGAAGTTCTACTTAAAGAGCTGGAATTATTAATTAAAGCCGTGGAGAGTAAGGCACTGGAATACAAGGCGCAACTTATTATGGGAAGAACACACGGGGTGTATGCAGAACCCACGAGTTTAGGTCTCAAATTTCTCTATTTTTATTCAGAATTGAACCGTTGTAGAGAACGCTTAACCCGAGCTCTCTCCACCATTTCATATGGGAAAATATCAGGGGCTGTTGGAAATTATGCCTATCTATCACCTGAAGTCGAAGAGAAGATACTGGAAAGACTTGGCTTAACCCCTGAACCCATTTCCACCCAGATAATTCCACGGGATAGACATGCTTTTCTGATCACTCAGATTGCAATAACCGGAGCATCTCTGGAGCGTTTTGCCACTGAAATTAGGCTACTTCAGAGAACCGAAGTGAAAGAGCTGGAAGAACCGTTTACAAAGGGGCAGAGAGGCTCTTCGGCAATGCCTCATAAAAGGAATCCAATAAGATCTGAGAGAATATGCGGCCTGGCGAGACTTTTGAGAGGATATAGTGTTACTGCTCTAGAAAATATAGCACTTTGGCACGAGCGTGATATTTCACACTCATCAGCAGAGAGATTTATCTTCGTGGATAGTATTTCGGTACTTCATTATATGCTCAGACTTATGCGATATATAATAGAAAATCTTACTGTGAATACTGAAATTATTATGAAAAATATGGAAAAATATGGAAAATTTTACTACTCACAGGCTTTACTTCTGGAACTTGTAAAAAAGGGGGCCCCAAGAAAGGATGCATATGCCTGGGTAAAGGAGTGTGCACACACCGCCATGGACGAGAATCTTGATTTTCAAAAAGTGGTATCAGAACATCCTGGCATTAGACAATATTTAACAAATGAAGAAATCGAGAGAATATTCACAAAAGATTTTCTTGTTAACTTGAATAAAATCTACAAGAGATTTGGTTTAAGTTAACTTCAAATTAGGATTAGCTCCCAGTGTAAAAGGTGATTTTTCTCCTTTCTTTAATTTAAACATACCTACAGCACCGACCATTGCAGCGTTGTCAATGGTAAACTGAGGCTCAGGGAAATAAACCTCGGAACTCCTGAACTCCCTATTAAAAACCTCCCTCAACCTTGAATTCATAGATACGCCACCAACAACGGCGAGTTTTCCGCATTTCAATTCCTCCATAGCAATTCTCGTTTTTTCAAGGAGCATATCCACAACGGCCTCTTGAAAGGATGCTGCAATATCTGAGATATGTGCTTCAATAAATTCCCTGCTCTGTTTTCTCAGATAGTATAAAACTGCTGTTTTCAGACCACTGAAGCTGAAATCGTATCCCTTTGTACGTGCTCTCGGAAACCTAACAAAATCTTTTCTGCCCTCTCTGGCAAGTCTGTCTATATGAGGACCACCCGGATATGGCAGGCCCAGCATTTTCGCAACCTTATCAAAGGCCTCCCCTGCTGCATCATCCAGAGTCCCTCCAAGATATTTATATCGACCATAATCCTCCATATAAATAAGTTCAGTATGACCCCCACTCACTAGCAAAAAAAGTAGAGGTGGTGCAAGATTCTTTCTATTTAAAAAGATGGAAAACAGATGACCTTCAAGGTGATTCACGCCTATAAAGGGAAGCTGTAGTACCTGTGCAAGTGTCTTTCCAAATACAAGCCCTACAAGTAAAGAACCTATCAATCCTGGTCCATAAGTTACTGCAATACCGTCAATATCTTGGATACTAAGGGAGGCATCCTCCAAGGCTTTTCTCACCACAGGGAGTATAAGCTTCGTATGAACTCTAGAGGCAATTTCAGGAACCACCCCTCCAAAGACAGAATGCTCCACATGGGTCTTAGTCACATTGGATAGAACCTCAAAATTTTCGCCTATACAGGCTGCTGCTGTTTCATCGCAGGATGTTTCTATGGCAAGTATTTTCATCTTTTTAAGATTATCCACCTATCGATATATCCAGCTCTTTTTAATTTAATTTCTCTGTATCTCACATATTCATCTCCTGGCTGAATATCAGTGTCCTTCAGTACACTGATATCATTGAATTCCAGAGAATTTCTTCTTTTTACTGTCTTAGCACTGTAATTAAATTCGTCACTGATTTCATTAAAGTTTCCGGGGTATGTTTTTAAAGTGTACCCCCTTGGAAAATAAAGTTTAATTATATGCTTCTCCATACTGAGATGATCATGGTATACGGGATACATTCTCTCTGGCTGAGCCACATCCTGAACCCCATATTTAAGCCCAGGAATTTTAAAAAGAAGGAAATTCCCTGCTTTTATTGCGTAGGAAGGAATATAATATTCGATCTTCAGGCTTAGATATTTATCAAAATTTTCAAATGAATCGAATTTGAAATCCACAAGTCTTGCTCTGGGGTCGATATCCGAAATCATACGCTCAACCTCTTTCCTCAGCTCCTGTGGTTTTAACCTTTTTAAACCTCTCACAGCCCTTTCGTATACACCTCTGTATTCCCTTTCTTCATTGATATACACAGTACCAACTGAATCTATCCTAACAGTTCTCCTAACAGTTACAACTTCTTGATCCGGAGGCAAGAGTGGAATTTCAACTCGCTTCAGTCCAAATACATCAAATCCAATAGTGCCTTGGTATCTAGGACTAATATATCCAAACCTCTGAAATTCATCTTCTGGATTTAAATATATGGAGTCTACCTGGACCACTGCACCAGCATAAAAGAGGGGGGTGAAGGGGGTTATATCTTCTGGCCCTCTATTTTTATCTGGTACAAGTATAAGTGTTGATTTAATACCAAGCCTTTTAAAAATAGAATAAAGCAAAAAGGCTTTATCAAATGAATTGGCAACCCTATTAGTAATTATTTCATCGGGCAGATGAGGGTAAGGAGAATAATCGCTTAGAGGAATATCTACAAACCTTATCTTTTGGGTGACATAATAGAAACAACTCTTAAGAGTATCTTCCAGATTATCATTTGATTTTAGTTCCTCCTTTAGA
>QNDO01000180.1 GCA_003644895.1 Candidatus Hydrothermota bacterium
AGGAGCCGGCATATGGGACTCCTGGGGGAGACATATAGTATTTGCCAATGAACCTCCTGATTATTTTGCTCCGGATTATCAGGTATATTTCTGGTATAATCAGGCTTCGGGTATCACTTCAGTGAATTTTAACCGTTATAATGGTGTAGGCTGGGATTATAGCATTGCTCCGGTAGAATATGCATATACATGGGATACACAGGGACTCCATGTCCTTGAATTTAGAATAGGACTTGATTCTCTGGGATATCCTGGCCGTGTCCATATAGTTTCCTATATTACCGGGGGAGATAATAGTTCCTGCGTGGATGTTCTTCCTTATGACTCAACGGTTAATCTGCATTCCGGGGGAGCTGAATGGACTGATACTGACACCTTGCACTACTTTGTTGATATCTTGATTACCGGGATAGAAAATAGGAGCCAGAGGCCGAGAGTCCTTACCCCTGTGTTGAATGGAGTAAAAATAGAAGGGAACGGTATGTATACTCTTGAGGTTTACTCTCTGGATGGAAGAAAAGTTCATGAAGAAACAGTAAAAGTTAATGGGAGCAGGGTTGTGAAGTTTAATCTACCTCCTGGAATGTACCTAGTACTGGATAGAGAGGCAGGGGTATCCAAGTTCATTGTGGTAAAATAGTGAATTAAAAGGGGGAGCACAGGCTCCCCCTTTTTTATTATGAAAAAAGGTGTTAGAGATAACATAAATGCATATTCATTCATTTTGCCTTTTGCTTTTATTTATATGGTGTTTTTGTTTCTCCCTTTTATATATTCCATATATCTCTCCTTCAACCAGGTTACAGATTTCAGTGATGTCTTTGGGGGTCTTTCTTTTGTGGGTCTCAAAAATTATCTTTTTTTGTTTCGTGATAAAGAATTCTGGTGGGCTTTAGTGGTTACTCTTTACTATGCACTTATTATCATCCCTCTGAATATAGTTGTATCGCTTCTTCTTGCCATCCTTTTGAGAAAGAGATATAGATTAAACTCCATGTACAGGACTTTTTTCTTTTTGCCCTTTGTGCTGGATGCATTCGTAGTTGGGATTGTATGGACTTTTATCTACGCTGGAAGATATGGCTTATTGGTAAATATTTTAAAACCCCTTATAGGGGGTATATACGAGACAGGATTTCTGGGAAATGCTAAAACGGTTATGCCTTCTGTTGCTCTTGCTATGACCCTCAAAGGAGCAGGTTTTGGCATGATACTTTATATTGCTGCTCTCGATGGGATTCCAAAGGAAGTATATGAAGCTGCAGAACTGGATGGGGCAACTGGACTTAAAAAATTATGGTACATTACTCTCCCGCTTATACAACCTGTAACTACATTTATGGTGATTATAGGTATTATCGGTGCTCTTTCTGCCTTTGCTGAATTCTATGCCATGACTGGAGGTGGGCCAATAGTGTACAAATGGGGAACTCCACTGGGAATGACCAAAGTAACAGGTCTTTATCTCTTTAATCATTTCAGCAATTTAAGGCTTGGTCTGGCTGCTGCAACATCTTTTGTCTTGCTTGTCCTGGCATTAGGTTTATCCATCACCTATTCTAAAATACAGAGGAAGCGATGAAAAAATTTTTATGGTATTTCTCTGTAACTCTTCTTGCTATAATTTTTATGTTTCCCTTTGTATGGATGTTGCTTACAGCTCTTAAAGAGCCCGGTACTGCTCTCGTTCTCAGCCTGCCCAAAAAACTGACATTATACAATTTTAAAAAAGTGCTCTTTGAATTTGGTTTCAGCAGGTTTTTCTTGAACAGTTTGATAGTTGCTCTTTCTTCAGCTACTGTATCCACTTTGTTTGCTTCCCTGGCAGCCTTTGCTTTTGCCAAAAAGAGTTTTTTCATGAAAGAGTATCTTTTCTGGTTATTCATTGCCTCCATGATGGTTCCGGGACTTCTATACGTTATCCCTCAATTTTTAATTGTATATAAACTTGGTTGGATAAATACTTACTGGGGGATGATTGTACCTCATCTTGCAAATGTCTTTGGTCTCTTTTTAATTACTCAATTCATGAGGCAGGTGCCTGATTCTCTTCTGGAATCGGCGAGAATAGATGGTGCCTCTGAATTCAAAATATGGTGGAGGATTATGGTCCCCCTTGCATTCCCCATAGTGGCCACGGTATTTCTTCTTAATTTTCAATTTCATTGGTCTAATTTTTTGTGGCAGCTAATTGTGGCACAATCTGAGGAGATGTATACGGTACCGGTGGGACTGGCAATGTTCAAGAGTGCCCATGAAGAAGCCTACACTTTAGAGATGGCAGCCTCTTCAGTTTCCATTGTGCCAATTTCTTTATTATTCATTTTTGCGCAGAGATATTTTATTGAAGGTATAACACAAGGAGCAGTAAAGGGTTGAAATTTGACAGACTTTAAATATAGAAGTAAACTTTTAAGGCAAAAGAGGAGGTTAAATTATGCTGGAACAATTACTTAAAGAGGAGAGAGTTATCCTGGACCTTAAGTCAAAGGATAAAGAGTCTGTCCTTGAAGAACTTCTTGAACCCCTCAATCTTCCAGAAGAAAGGAAAAAACTGGTTTTAGAAGCTCTGAAAAAGAGAGAATCCATAGGGTCTACAGGAATTGGAAAAGGTATAGCAATTCCCCATACAAGAAGTGTTGTCCTTGACGACGTGTATCTTGTTGTGGGAAGATCAAAAGAAGGAGTTGATTTTCAGGCACTTGATGGAAAACCAGTCCATCTCTTTTTCCTTCTCTGTGCACCTCCTCAGGACCCTGGAACAAGATACCTTATAACCCTTGGAATGATTGCAAATATAGCCAGAAAGATAATAAAAAGTGATGAGTATATGAAAATACAGGATAAGAGGGAATTCATCGATTATCTGTTGAGAATGGAGAAGGAGGAATAATGGACCCTATCCTGGAGATACTCATCGCCCTCGGGGATATTGATGCGATGATCAGGGATGCAGAAAGCCCTGAATATAAAGAGCTTGGCCTCACTGAGGATGAAGACCCCATTGAAAAACTTAAGAAGCTCAGAGAGGAGTGTGCTTCTAAACTACCTCCAAACATTTTAAAGAGGTATGAGAAGCTCAAGAAGAAGTATGGCAGGGGAATAGCACCTGTGGTTGGTGGAATATGTACCAATTGTTTTATACATCTACCCACTTCACTTGTGACAAGACCTGACAAGAATAAAAAATTAGAAACCTGCCCTAACTGTGGGATTTATGTATACTGGACAAAATGAGAATAGAAGAACAACTCCGGATAATAAAGAAAAATACTGTAGATTTATTACCCGAAGAGGAGCTTTTAGAGAAGTTAAGGAAAAAGAAGGTCTTACGAATTAAATACGGAGCAGATCCTTCCCGGCCGGATTTACATCTTGGTCATTATGTATGTTTAAAAAAACTTAAAGATCTCCAGACTCTTGGACATAGGATAATTTTCATAGTAGGTGATTTCACCGCAATGATAGGAGACCCATCCGGACGTTCTAAAACCAGGCCGAGACTCACAGAAGAGGAAGTGAAAGAGAATGCAAAAACCTATTTTGATCAGGTATTCAAAGTTCTGGATGAAAAACTTACTGAAGTTAGATACAATTCTGAGTGGTTAGCTCCTCTCAAGGCTCGAGATGTCATAGAGCTTGCTGCCACGTATACAGTTGCAAGAATGCTGGAACGGGATGACTTTGAAAAACGATTTAAGAACGGAGTTCCTATTTCCATTCATGAATTTCTGTATCCACTGTTTCAGGGTTATGACTCTTATGCTATTAAGGCAGATGTGGAAGTGGGA
>QNDO01000181.1 GCA_003644895.1 Candidatus Hydrothermota bacterium
AAGTGTTACATATCTCTATTCTACTGATACCTCTGGGAATTATACTGTCAAGGCAGAGTTCTTTGTTATGAATCTTAGCAATGAGCTCACGGTGGAATTTGAGGTTCTTCCTGCTGAGGTTTCAGAGATCCCCACAATCCCTATAGAATTCTATCCACCAGGACAGGGGGCGATAGTGATAGGAGAGCCAGTAAACTGGACTCAGGAATTTTTCATTGCCAATTCTCTAAACAGACGCATTGAACAGAAAATCTGCCTTCCGCTACCAGAGGATGCCTTTGGCATAGAAATCTTAAAGAACGAGAGCCAGATCTCAAATTCATCTTGTTTTTCAATCGCTCTGTTGGAGAATGAATCCTTAAAGTTAACTGCCAGATTTAAAACATCTCCTGTGGAAATCTTCATAAAAGAAATCTCTGAGTTAGATCTTTCCTCTTTAATACCAGAGGATGCCTCAGAGATAAAGATCTATGAACAGGATGAACTTATAGAGGAATATCCGAAGGTCTTAGAAGAAATTACGGTGCCGGTACTCCAGAAGGGAATAACATTGCAGCATAATTCCTCTCTCCATTATCAAAACATAACCTTGGAGATAGAGACTCCTTTCAGGAATTTGACCATTATCGAGATGGTAAATGATTCTATACATGGGGTAAAGGAAAAAATTTCTGGAGAGAAAGTAGAACTCTTAGTTCCAGAATTATCCAACAGAACCTATATTCTAAGTTCTAAGATAGAGAGGACTCAGGAAAAAGCCATAATCAATGAACCGGTAAACTGGACTCTGAGAATAGAGAATATTACCATTCGCTATAAAACACCCGCTCCGGTGAAAATAGAATCTGAACCTGAGATAGAGAATGGAAAATGGATTAAGAGGATTTTTATAGAAAGCAATGCTACTGTTCATTATCATAATGTAACCGCATTTTCTGATCTTGGTGAGGAAGAGAAATTCGATCTCAGGCTTTATTGGTTAATAAATGGAACAAGGAGGGATGTAACATGCCTCGATGAATTTAATGTTTCATTCATTGATAGCAATGACAATGGAATTCTTGACAGAGTGAGTTGGAACGTTCCTCAGCTTTCCAATCAGAGTTATGAGATAGAGGCGGATATCACTGTCATTAATGTTCAGAGCTATCCTACAATAGGGGGGAACTGGACTGTTATGTTTAATACCACCGGAACTGCTAATCTAACCATAACTGCAGTGAATGGAACGACATGGACTAATCAACCGTATGAATGCTACGACGAAGAAACAGAAATTCTGACTCCGGATGGATGGAAATACTTCTATGAACTGGATGGGGATGAAATAGCAACATTAAATCCAGAAACCAGAGAAACGGAATGGCAGAAACCGACTGCGTATCAGGTCTATCAGCATGATGGGGAGATGTACAATATTGTATTGGAAGATGGTAGTGAGTTATTGGTCTCGCCGGAGCACAGGGTTTATGGCGCAATAGCTAATCAAAGTTCTTTACGCTCCCTGAAGTCGGACCAAAGTAGCCCGAGTTTAACCCTCATCTCTACAAGCAAAGCCAATATTCCAGTTGTTAACAAGGTGTCTAATGTTGGTTCTGGGGGAGAATTGATAATACCAAATATCTTGAGCAGAACAAAGAGTATAACAGCCCCTATCAATCCCCAACCAATAATCTCCAATGCTAAGGTAATTCTTTCGTCCATTTACTCACCCAAAAATTTATTGGCAATAAATCCAGCAATTACACCAACCACTACACCGATTAGAGCACTTAGTCCAAGTTCATATCCTAAACCCAGGTTCATTAGGAAAATCACACCAATTACCACTAACACACCAATCAAAACCGATTTGTCCTCTTTTGATACCATAAGTAAATATTGTGATCAGAGCTATTTAGATAATTTTTCATTAGAGGGGATAACAGAAATCTACGAGAAACTAAAAGAAAACAAAGATTTAGAATATTACTTATTGGATTCAGACAAAAATCTAGTGAAAGTAAAGAAAATAGATAAAGTTCCATACTCAGGAAAGATCTACGGTGTTACCGTTCCGAATCACATAATTCTGGTTAAAAGAAAAGGAAAAGGAATCTGGTCAGGAAACTCCAATTATGATTTACAGTTTTTAGAAATAAGATGTGGGAATAAAACTCTGAATTATTCCTGGTTCAATGACTCTGTCTTCATAGAAAACTATTCCTGCAATGAAACCGGCTATGAAATTTCAAAGGTTTTAACAACGGGGAAGCACACTTTGAAATTTAAATTTGGAACTTTAATAGAATATGCTCACAACTGGGCAAGTGATTTATCTAACTGGTCTTATAGACAACCAATAAATATATCAAACACAGCAGGAGATTTAACAAATTACCAAGTTAAAATAGAACTGAACTCCTCAAATGTGGGCTCAAATTTCAATTGGAGCAATAACGGAAGCGATATAAGATTCACGAATTCAACAGATGATTTATTGAATTTTTGGATTGAAAGTTGGAATTCAACAGGGCAAGAGGCAACAATCTGGGTAAATGTGACTTATTTAGAAAATAACACAAACACAACAATTTATATGTATTACGGCAACCCTTCGGCAAGTTCTGCGAGTGATGGCGAGGCAACCTTTGAGTTCTTTGACGATTTTGAAGATGGAAACTTAGACCCATGGCAGCAGTATGATACAGATCACCCTGCAAGCATATCAACTGACTGGAGCAGCGATGGAACATATTCTGTGAAAATTGAAATTTCTGAACTTGCCTATAGTGGTATTACCAAAGAATTAGCCGTTCCAAATGTCCATGTTTTAGCAGATGTGTATGTCAGTGATGTTTTCAATGATGTAGTTTATTTTGAGCCAACTGGTCAGATAATTCGCGACTCTGTTGGCACAACCAAAAATTGGGAGAGCAATACAATAACCTCATCGTCATATAACATCATCTTTAGAAATGAGCCCATGGGTCCAGATAACAAGATAACAGCATATGTAGATAGAGTCCGCGTCCGCAAATACGCCTCTCCAGAACCTTCAGTTTCAAATTTCGGAAGCGAAGAAACTGCACCCGTTTTATTTTCAATAAATCTAACCTCTCCGCCAAACCAAACACACTTTGATATTGATACTGAAAATCAACCAAATTTTAACTTCACAGCAATCTCTAACACAAACACAACCTTCTCCTGCGAACTTTTTATTAATGATACAAGCTATGGTTCAAATTCTTCTGTTCAAAACAATACCGCTACCATAATACAGGCGAATTCTCCTTTATCCCTAGGAGAGTATAACTGGTACATAAACTGCACCGATTCCAGCGGAACCACCAAATCAGAGGTAAGAACATTTTATATGGAAAATATTTCGGTCTCAGTTAATACAGACAAATCAGTCTATAATCCAAACCAGAATGTAACCGTTTCAGGAAAAGCAATTTTGTTGCCAGATCAAACAAATGTGACTAATACAAATGTTTCAATCTATTTAGACGATGTTCTGAATGGGACTGTTCAAACAGATAGCAATGGAAACTACTCCTATGTTTTCAAAGCTCCTTCAACACAGGGAATTTACAATCTGAAAGTTAACCTAACCAATGAAAACGGAATTTACGGAGAAAACCAGACAACCTTTCAAGTAGATACAACATCACCAACCATAACTTTTGTTTCACCAACAGAACCAAACGGAACAACAATAAACAGAAACTGGACAGAGGTGAATATGACAATCACAGAGTCTAATTTAGATACATTCAGATTCAAC
>QNDO01000182.1 GCA_003644895.1 Candidatus Hydrothermota bacterium
AGGGCTATCACTTATAATAGAGTTTCTCCGCATCTACAGCCCTGCCTTCAGACATAGGTTTATAAAACTGTTGTCTCCCCTACTGAAGGAAAAAGAGAGGGGTGGAAATTTAACTGGAGCCACTTATCTATTCCTCTCGTTTTTGATTGTATTCCTTATATTTCCTTTCAAAATTTTCTTCTATGCGAGCTTGATAGCAATATTAGTAGATGGGCTGACACCTTTATTAACAGCATTTTTATTTAATAAGAATTCCAAGGATCACACCCACTTTTTTGTATTTTTCATTGCGGCAGTGATTGTAGCATTTGTAATTAACTCTGGGCTTTCCATTTGGGTTAAATTAGGTGGAAGTGTTTTGATTGCAGTACTTGAATATCTGGATTTTCCCCCAGATGATAACTTTTGGGCGGAGCTTGGTGGCGCCCTTATAATATATACACTAATACATCTAATTTGAAAAGGAGGTATGCTCGTATGAGGTTTGTACAAACTGCTCTTATATTGATACTAACAGCAGGTCTCCTGTCTGCTGATTCAATAAAGGATGACCTTAAAAAGGCAAAGGAACTAGAAAATCATGGTAAGTATAAAGAAGCAGTGCTAATCTATAAAGGGCTTCTAAAAGAAAAGATGGATAAAGATGAAAGGTTTAATGTTCTATTAAACATTGCCGATATAGAGTTTGATAAGATGGAGCGGCCGGATTCTGCGCTGAAATATCTTGAAATGGCAAAATCTGAATTTTCGGAAAATTACCGGAGGATGGACGAGGTTTACTACAGGCTGGGCCTCGTTTATGAAAAGCTCGGGAAATATAAAGATGCTGCTGAAGCATATCAAACTGTTGCAGTTAGATTCCAGAAGAGCAAATATGTGGATGATGCCCTTGATGGTGTGGAGAGAGCCTTTAGAAAAAATTTCAGAGAATATGTAGCTTTTATTGGAGATGAACCTGTAACTAAACTTGAGCTGGATAAAGAACTGGAGAGCGTACCTCCTTTTTATAGATCTGCATATGAATCAGAAGAAGGCAGGAAAAAATTACTTGAAAACCTGATAAACAAAAGAGTGCTTGTTAAAGAAGCCGAGTTAAGAAAACTTTATTTAAAATCCCGTTTTAGAGAAGAGCTTGAAAAAAGAAGACAACAGTTGCTTATGAGGGAGCTATATGATGAAATAACTTCTGATGTTAAGGTGACCGAGGATGAAATGCGCAGATTTTATAATAAGAATAAAGAGAAATATAAAATTCCTGCAAGGGTTACCATAAGGAGAGTCGTGGTAAACTCTAAAGCAGAGGCAGATTCCATTTACGAGGCCCTCAAAAATGGAGCTAATCTGGATAGTATTATAAAGACAAAATCTGTTGCTCCGGATGCCAAAACCGGCGGATGGATGAGAAATTTGGGCAAGGGAAGCCAGCCCAAGCCTCTGGTTCAAAAGGCGTTTAAGATGAAACCAGGAGAAATCAGTAAGCCCATAAAGATTCCAGGATCCAATCAATATGCCATCATTAAAGTTATTGAAAAACAGGAAGAGAGTTACCGTCCCTTTGAAGAAGTTAAGCCTCAGATTGAAAAGACTCTAAGGGCTGAAAAGGCCAAAGAAACCTGGCAGAAATTCACAAAGTCCCTCTGGGATAAGTATAAGGTCAAATTAATAGAAGAAAGTGGAGAAGAAAAGGGAACAGAAGAGAAGAAGGGGTAAGGTTCTCTTTTTCGACGAAAACCTGGGCTCCGGTATTCTACAACCCCGTGGTAGTAAAGAAAGGATAAAATTTACTTATAAAGATGTGATTGGGGAAAGTAGTTTTGTAATCCTTTTTGAAGGAGAAGAAGTAGAATTCTGGTATGAAAATAGAAGAATAAGGGTGAAAAGAAGTGGTAAAATTTGAGCTCATTAAAATTGAAAAACATACTGGTGCGCGACTAGGTATATTGCATACTCCTCATGGAGATGTGGAAACGCCTAATTTTATGCCTGTGGGAACTCAGGCTACGGTTAAAACCATATCACCTCGTGAACTTGAAGAGATTGGGGTCCAGATTATAGTCTCAAATACATATCATCTTCACCTCCGGCCTGGTGAAGACCTCATCAAAGAGGCAGGCGGGTTACATAAATTTATGTCCTGGAGTGGAAGCATCCTCACTGATTCAGGAGGTTTTCAGGTCTATAGTCTCGCTGATTTGAGGGCGTTAAAAGATGAAGGAGTTGAATTCCGTTCACATATTGATGGCAGTAAGGTTTTTTTTACACCAGAAAAGGTGGTGGATATCCAGGTCACACTTGGTTCTGATATCGCCATGATTCTTGACTGGCCAACGCCTTACCCTGCTACAAAGAAAGAAGCCTTGGACCATATGAAGTTGACTACCAAATGGGCAGAAAGAGCTAAGGAGTACAGAGATAGGGTCGCACCGGAACAGGCACTTTTTGGTATTGTCCAAGGTGGGACATACATTGATTTGAGGAAAGAAAATGCAAGAGAAATGATGGAAATGGATTTCGATGGCTACGCCATAGGAGGGCTTGCCTTGGGTGAGCCAAAGATCGAAAGAGACAAAATTGTTGAGGTGGTTACTGCGATATTACCGGAAGAAAAAGTTAGATACTTAATGGGTGTGGGATATCCTGAAGATATAATATCTTCAGTAATTAACGGAGTAGATCTTTTTGATTGTGTGCTTCCAACACGAAATGCCAGAACCGGGACTGTGTTCACATCTAGGGGTAAACTAACCATAAGGAATGCTGAGTACAGAGCGGATTTTAAACCGCTTGACCGTGAATGTGATTGTTATACCTGCAGGAATTTCACAAGGGCCTATATAAGGCATTTATTCAATGCCGGTGAGATCCTGGGGCCAAGACTAACTACCTATCACTCTCTTTATTTCTTCATGAAACTAATGAGAGAAATTAGAGAGGCTATAAAAGGTGATTATCTCCTCGACTGGAAAGAGGAATTTTTGAAAAAATATCGGAGTTAAGAATAAAATAGCTGTCATATTGACACGCATCCACTCCCATTATATAATTCAAGCATGAGCATCGGAAAGACGAAAGTCACTGAAATTATGACCAGAGATGTGGTAGCTGTCTCTCCCTACACCACCTTGGGTGAACTTTTGAAACTTTTCAAAACCTCCAATTTGAGAGCATTCCCTGTTGTTGATGAAAGGGAGAGACTCATTGGACTTATTAGTATTAAGCATGTGTATAAAATTTTTGAATCCTTTGGAAGAACTGTGGCAAGATATTTTGGCATTGTGGAATCCTTTGTAGACAAAGAAATACCCTCTAATATATTTGAGGTAGATATACCTGTGGAACTTTCCATACTTATAGATGTTGAAGATATGATGGACTTTTCCCCTCTTGCCATAGAAAATACTAAAACTCTGGAAGATGCATATGAACTTATGAAAAAGAATGATCTGCAGGTTCTACCTGTTGTTAATGAGGGTAAACTGGTAGGGATAATCAGCCTTTTTGATATTCTTTATTTTATCCTGAAGCAGCGCGGTATGATTCCACATTAAATAGAAAAAACACCACCAGAATTCATTTTTAAAGGTATTGACTTTCCCTTTTTTCTTCATTATATTAAGCACTTACCAAAGGAGGGAAATTATGGAAGGATTGAGCTACGAAGATATCCTTGCATTGTGGGAATCTGTAACAGACTTTTCTGAAAGCTGGCATGAAAAAATAGAAGAGATGCTTTTCAGAATAGACGAAATGAGAGTTGCAGAGGATTTTCAG
>QNDO01000183.1 GCA_003644895.1 Candidatus Hydrothermota bacterium
GATAAGGGTAATTAAACCCCGAATTGGAGGTGGGTTTGGGGGTAAACAGGAGGTCTTTCTTGAACCTCTTGTGGCCTATGCAGCCTGGAAGCATAAAAGGGCTGTAAGATTAGTTCTTTCACGGAAAGAGGTCTTCATTACAGGGAGAACAAGGCATCCTATGAGAATCAAAATGAAAACTGGCGCGAAAAGAAATGGTGAAATCACTGCCCTTTCTATGGACGCCCTTATGAATGCAGGTGCCTATGGACCCCATGCACTGACAGTTATGGCAAATGCAGGCTCGAAGGTTTTGCCCCTTTTTAATAAGATAAAAAATGTGCATTTTTTGGGAAGGACTGTTTATACAAACCTCCCTGTGGGAGGGGCTTATAGGGGATATGGTGCCACCCAAGGGTATTTTGCATTCAATGTTCACATGGATATACTGGCGGAGAAAACAAATCAGGATATTCTTGAATTCTTTAAAAGATGGCATATAAGAGAAGGGGAAACATCGGAAGTGTTTAAGGCTCTGGGAGAAGGCAAAGAGGGAGTTAGTCAGATTATAAAGTCATGTAAGCTTGATGAATGTATAGAGCTGGGTGCTAAAGAGATTGGTTGGTATGAAAAGAGGAGAAAAAGAATAAGAAACGGCGACAGAGTGAAGGGCGTTGGTGCTGCAATAGCCATGCAGGGTTCAGGAATACCAAAAATAGATATGGGGAGTGCTTACATGAAGATGAATGACGATGGGTCCTTCAATCTTCATGTAGGAGCCACAGATTTAGGTACAGGTTCTGACACTATACTGGCTCAGATTGCAGCAGAAGTTCTGAGCATTCCCATCGAAAAGATTATAGTTCGTTCTTCAGATACTGATTTGACACCCTTTGATGTAGGGGCCTATGCCTCCTCCACAACTTATATCTCCGGTGCGGCTGTCAAAAAATGTGCGGAAAAGGTGAGAGAGCAGATCCTGGAGGTCGCATCTAAAATGCTTCACAGCGAGATAGAAAATTTAATCCTTGACAACAGTAAAGTTGTTGATTTAAAGACAAAAAAGAGTGTGAGTTTTGAAGAGATTGCCCTTTATTCTCTTTATCAACAGGATCAATTTAATATTCAGGCCACTGCCTCTCATTTTGCAACTGAATCACCACCTCCATTTATTGCTCAGTTTGCAGAGGTGGAAGTGGATATAAAAACGGGCAGGGTATATGTCACAAAGTTTGTCTCAGCGGTGGATTGTGGTCAGGCTATAAATCCCATTCTTGTGGAAGGGCAGGTTGAAGGTGCTGTGGTAAATGGTATAAGTTATGCCCTATGGGAAGATTATTTGTTTGATTCCAATGGGAAGATGCTAAATCCAAATTTCTGGGATTATAAGATTTTTACGGCAAAGGATATTCCTGAAATAAAAACCATTATTGTAAATTCCTTTGAGGAAAGTGGTCCTTTTGGTGCAAAGTCGGTGGCTGAAGTGGCGATGAACGGGCCTCTCCCCGCAATCGCCAATGCTATCTATGATGCAGTTGGTATAAGGCTATATGAGCCTCCCTTTACTCCTGAGAAGGTCTGGAGAAAAATCAAGGAGGAGGGTCTCGTTTGATTATAAAGGGTGGAAAGGTAGCATTACCTGCTGCAGATGAGCCAGTAGCAAAAGATATAAGAATTGAAGGCGAAAAAATTGTTGAAATAGGCGATGATTTAAAAGGTAACGATATACTGGATGCTTCCGGACTTCTTGTGATACCTGGTGGAATAGATCCCCATGTACATTTTGATGACCCTGGATATACTGAGAGAGAAGATTTCTATCATGGAAGTATGGCAGCTGC
Organism: Candidatus Hydrothermota bacterium; assembly: GCA_003644895.1. Taxonomy (GTDB): domain Bacteria; phylum Hydrothermota; class Hydrothermia; order UBA1063; family UBA1063; genus B29-G16. Next base: position 1,821 of record QNDO01000183.1, read on the forward strand.
ATCAGGAGGGATAACAACTGTTATAGACATGCCCTGCACCTCAGTGCCTCCTGTAACAAATCTGGAGAACCTGAAAAGAAAGCTGGATGTGGTTAGGGAAAAATCTGTTGTGGATTATGGGTTTTTTGGGGGGGTATCTGCACAGTCCTTTGAGGAGGGTTTTCCTCATTATTTGGAAGAACTATCAGAATATGTTCTGGGTTTTAAGACATACTTTATTTCAGGGATGCCCACCTTTGAGAGACTTGAACATCACCAATTTAGAGAAGTATTGAAGGTTACCCGGAAATTTGATCTGCCAGTCCTTCTTCATGCAGAGGATTTTGAATTTATTAAAAGGGCCTCCGAAATAGAAAAAAAGAAGGGTAATACTCCTCAAAATTACTACAATTCTCGGCCAGAGATTGCAGAGCTTATAGCTATTGCCACGGCTGCAATTATTGCGCAAGAGATAGATGCGAGACTGCACATTGTGCATCTGGGAACAGCTAAGGCAGCAGAACTTTTCAATTACACAAATTTAAGTTTCGAGACAGCACCACATTATCTGGAATTTAATGTGGAGGATTTCATAAGAATAGGTTCTCCTCTCAAAGTTACCCCTCCGGTTAAGGGTAAAGGCAACAGAGAAAAACTCTGGAGCTTGCTGAATGACGGCAAAATATCATTTGTAGCTTCAGATCACGCCCCCTGTCCGGAGATAGAGAAAAATACAGGGTCTATCTGGACAGATTATTCCGGTATTCCGGGAACAGGAACACTGCTTCCGTATCTCTTTTCAGAAGGTTATATGAAGGGGAGGTTATCCTGGAGGAGGTTTGTAGAAGCCATATCGAGTGCGGCAGCTAAATATTATGGTTTGTATTATAGAAAGGGGTCTATTGAGGTGGGTAAGGATGCGGATCTTGTTTTAATCGATCCTCAGAAGAGATGGGTAGTGGAGGGAAATAAGTTTTTTTCTAAAGGTAAAATCACACCTTTTGAAGGTATGGAATTTAAAGGTAGAATTGTTAAAACCATTGTGAGGGGCAGAGTCGTTTATGATGAAAAAGATGGGATTACCGTGGAACCAGGTTATGGAATTTTTCTTAAAAGGAAGGGTTAGATGGAACGATGTGCATTGATTCATGGAGTTGTAACTGACGGAGTAAACGTATTTCTTGAAGATGGTGCTATCATTGTTAAAGATGGGGAGATAGAAAAGATAGCTCCCACTTATGAAATTAGGAGCTTTATAGGAAATACCCTAGATGTAAAAGGAAGACTCGTTATTCCCGGATTGTTAAATGCCCACCATCATCTTTATTCTACACTTGCTGTGGGTTTATCACCTGTGGGGGATGTGAATAACTTTGTAAATATTCTGGAAAACCTGTGGTGGAGACTGGATAAAGTTCTGGATGATGAATCTATTTACTATTCTGCTCTCCTGGGAGTTATAGATGCGGTCAAACACGGCACCACAATGATATTTGACCATCATGCCTCCATGAATTTTGTTAAGGGCAGTCTTTCCATACTCGAAGAGGTCTTTAAACAGGCAGGAATCAAAGGTACGCTGTGTTTTGAGACGTCGGCAAGAAGCGGGGAAGAGAAAGTAGAGGAACATATAAGAGAAAATATTGAATTCTATGAGAAGCATAGATCTTCTGATACACTGAAAGGCATGATGGGGTTACATGCAAATCTCACATTGACGGAAAAAACGCTGAGGATGCTTCAAGAGGAGAAACCTAAAGATATGCCTGTGCACATTCATTGTGGAGAGGATGGGTCCGATATGGAGTATGCAAAGTCTCTTGGATATAAGGGAGTCGTTCATAGACTGGTCGAGCACGATCTCTTAACAAAAGATTCAATCCTTGCCCATGCGATATATTTAACGGAGGAGGATTACAGACTGATTAAAGAGATAAAGCCTGTTATCGTTGCAAATCCAGAATCCAATGC
>QNDO01000184.1 GCA_003644895.1 Candidatus Hydrothermota bacterium
AAGCGGAAAGTGAAGTATATAAGTACTTATTCCCTATGTTTTACTTAAATAATGCTGTTCTATATCTGCTTTACCAGCTGTTATTCAGATTCCCAGAAATTAGTGTTACCTTCCCGTGTACGATGTTTGCTTAATAAACTTTGTTTACCCCATTCTTCCAAACAAAATATGACTCAAAGTGATCTATGTAGATTGTTCTTTAAGCTTTAGCAATAGCTCTTCTACAGAGTTAATTTGTTCATCTGTAAGACTTGTTCGTGAATTTTTAATTGCCTTTAATAAAAAGCTTTTATTTATTATTTTAACATTTGCTATTTCTCTTTTTATATCGACGTAAGCGTTGGTAAAAACGAGAAGTGCCTTTACATAAGCTTCTATGCCTACGGATTCCTTTATTTTTTCTTTTATGTAAAATGTATTGTCTAAGACTTGCTTAATAAAATTTTTCTCCAAGGGTTTGTTATTTCTGAGCAAGAGGCCGTTTCTCTCTGTGATTCGGCCGTGATGGCTTTTGGTTTCGATGACAAAAACACCTGTGGGGCCAACTACAATATGGTCAACATTACCATAAGGAGTTTCTATATCGTGAATTACTGTATAATTGTCAGGTAACTTCTCTAATATACTGCCTATAAACTCTTCACCTCTTTTACCCTTTCTGGCGTGTTTAATTCGTTTTCCAATCTCGTCAGTCTCTTTTTCTACAGAGCTATATAGGAATCTCACCAAGACAGCAAAGCCCAGGATCGCAATTATTGCTGAGCTTTTGAGAGAGTGGAGGAATGCTTTATAGGCAAAATATAATCCCACATAGAAAAATGCAGCCCATATTAGGATTTTTATCTTCCTTTTTCGGATCAACTTATTTATTCCTTTTCCAGCTTCACCCACAATCTTCGCCATCGAACCTCCTCCGTTTTTATAATAATATTATAAAGAAAAATAGAAGGATTTTTGTGAAAATAAATATTTCATTTTATGTTACAATTGATTAAGATGGTACAACCAAAAGGGGTTATTTCATAACATCCTGGCGTGTCTAAAAGCCTGTCATTTGCATAATATCTGTGTCCAGAAGTGGGGTCTAAAATGGGAACCGGGTGCCCAAAAATTTTTAACTTTGTATGACAATATCGAAAATATCAATAATTTTAAAGAGGGAAAGATTGCCCTTATAGGCTTTTAGCTTTTCACCTATTGCGTAACGTTTTGCGGACATACGCTTCGGCTTTGCTGAATTTGGGCAGAGCGTAGCAAAGCCTTTTATACTCTGTTAAAAAATGTAGCAAGAGGGATGGTAACTTAATAGGCCAATTTTTGGGGTATTTTATCACTCCATTTGACAGTATATTTATTGTTCTACTATTTCAACTCGCCTATTTTGTGCCCTTCCTTTATCGGTTGAATTAGAAGTCTTTGGAGATAGATTTCCTATTCCATAAGCCTGTAATTGATTTTTATCAACGCCATATTTAGTAATTAATTCATTCATTACAGCTTTTGCTCTGTTTTCTGATAATGTCATATTATCTTGAAAATTTCCCACATTGTCAGTATGCCCTACTATAAAGAACTTTTTATTTTTGTGATTGTTTAAATACTCGGCAATATTTTTTAAAGCAGGAATGGATTTTTCTGTGATAACAGCCTTACCTGTTTCAAAGTAAATACCATCTAATGCCAAGTGGCCCTTCTTATCTATTTTCTCAGTTAACTGTTTTGCAGTGACCAATCCTACATCAGGATTTTTAACTTTTATTACATCTTGATTTATCATTGTGAAATCATCTTTTTCAATGATGTATACCATAGCATAATAAGATGTGTCGTTTTCTTCAAACTTTGAAGCGATATAGGCATACTCATTACCTCGGAAATCATATTCTCCCCCAAATTTATCCCCCAACCTTAATCCCTCTCCAAACATAGTGTATTGCCATTCATAACTTGAATTTCCAAGCTCATTGTCGCCTTTACCACTAAAAAGTATTTCCCAACCAGATTTCTTTAAGGCTGATAAATAATTCATATAAACAAAAGCAGCATTGTTTCCTTTATCCGTTATGTATTGAATTCTATTCACTTCCCCTTCTAATTTTAACTTTTTTTCCCAAGCGTTTTGCCCTTCAACTTTTATGATTTTTGAAATAGGTAAAATGTAAGTATCCCATTTTACAGAAGTATAGTAAGCAATAAAAGAATCATCAAATCTCGAAATCAAAGGGTTGTCTTTTGCTCCTTTGACGTCCTTTGTTTCTTGTGCAAAAAGATTTGCCGAGATCGTTATTGCAGTTAGCAATATCATTGCTAATTTTTTCATGGTAAAATCTCCTTTTTTGATTGTTTGAGCAATTGTCCTTATCCTAATTTTTGTCCGGAATGTTAGGATATAAACACAAACAGGGGATATATGTGAACTATTTGTATATACATCCTATTGGATAACCGTTATCTTTTGTATCAATGAGTTTTTTATAATTTAACACATTGGAATCATACACTAAAAGAGAACAAAAGTCAAACCTCTTTTGAGAACATGTTGGCAATACTGTTAACGAGCTTTGTCATAGTTTCTTCTGTTATTTTTAAGTTCGTAACTACCTCTCTGCCAGCTTTTTTAAAAGTTTTTATATTAATCCAACCATCAAAATAGCCTAAGCAATGTTTTATATTCTTTTTTATAAGAAAAATGTTTTCAATATCAGCACCAGCCTTTTCTGCCTCAGCTAAAAACTCTTTTACCGTTCGGGAAGTGTTTTGAAAAGGAGGGGTTCTTACCTCTTCACAGTATACCTGTAATCCCTCGATTCTCCCTCTCTTTGATAAGAAATTTTCCATTTTTGAAAAAAATAGAAACAAATGAAGGAAATGAAGTGAGGTGGTAGGATTGGGAGAACTCCCGATTTTTTAATATATTCCCCGAAAATAAAACATGCGCCGCGCAGGACTCGAACCTGCAACCCACGGATTAAGAATCCGTTGCTCTACCGATTGAGCTAGCGGCGCAAGTGCTATTATTGTAAAGTTATAAACAGGGGTTTTCAAGAAAATAAAATAATATACTCACCTTTACCTGTTTTCCCATCAAGGTGAGCTCAAGTTAATTTGTTGTCTGAGTCTTGTTGAGAGCTTAAAATTTAAAAATGAAGAAAGGATTTTTTATTATTGTACTACTAATTTGTATTTCTCCTTTAAGTGCCTATCGCTTTCTATTTGACCTTACAAAGCATGAGGATACAGGTAACGCTGACTGGGTTATAGATGATGACTGGCCATATCCTTATCCAGACAACCCGATAGCGGATACCGCCTGGCATGGTGCGATTTCTAGCTGGGGATATGAGCTCTACATGATGGGACATGAAGTTGTGACCCTACCTCCCTGGGATAGCATTACCTATGGTAACCCTGAGCATGAGCTGGATTTAATGTATTTTGATGTCTTCATCATCCCCGAACCGCAAAATCCATTTTCCGAAAATGAAAAACAGGCGATTCTGGAATTTGTAGCAAATGGAGGAGGACTATTTCTTGTTGCTGACCACAATTCCTCAGACAGAGATCAGGATGGATGGGATTCACCTCGAGTTTTCAATGCAGTTTCTCCAACTCTACCTGATACTGCCCTTTTATATGGATTCGGTGTGGATACAATCTTCGGAATCCATTTTAATGTTACTGGAGAACCATCCAATTACATTACGGATGCACCTGATTCAAATGTGAA
>QNDO01000185.1 GCA_003644895.1 Candidatus Hydrothermota bacterium
ATAGAATAGCAACTGATGGAGATCTTATTGGGGCCATGACTGCCAGTTATAAGGAAGGAGAATTGAAAGATGGAATGCTCATACCTGTTTCGGATGTGAGATTCAGCGCTGGTAGCAGAAAATTGGAAATTTATTCGAAAGTGGCAGAGGGCCACATTCTGCTCGACATAGATCCAGAGGGTAGAAAAATCATAAAAGAGATGTTCAAAGATTTCACCCCGCCTGCTGATATCAGAATAGTGGGAAGATGCACTGGCTTTGATATCCTAAATTATGTTCCAAATTCCGGTCTTGAGAAAATTAAAAACTGGGTGGAAGACTACTTGATCGGAATTGGGCTTGATGAAAATCTGATCAACACAAACAGCATTGTTTATGGTGGTGATTTGAAAAACTGGATTGGAATAAGAGACCTTCCTGAGAGCAACAAAGAGAAAATTCTTAAGGATATTGGTGGAAAAATCCATCTTCTGGTGATAGACAAAAGAGGTCCATTTTTTTCCTACGAGGAAGCAATCCAGGGAATAGATTTTATCGATCTGGGTATTCCTGATCCTGAATTACTTCAACTGGTGGATAATTTTCCCAAGATGATTTATCTGATGAAGAAAGGGAGACCTTCAAGCGGTCTCGTTTTTGCAGACGGGACTTCAGGTGGAAGAAAACCGACATTTGCTTTTCATGCGCCGAATTGTCGAAGAAAGGTAAAAGAGCTTTTTGCTCTTGAAGAGAAAGCGGTTTATGGATGTTTGGGAATCGGGAAGGAAACAATTGACAATTGGCGAAAGCAGATGGAGGACGAAAGAAACTTAAGCAAGCAAATTCTGGATGCAATTTTAAACGAGAAGAAAGAAGAAGCGGAAAGGATTCTGAGGCAGATAAAAGGAAATGTGACTTTAGAGAGAAAGGCTGATGAAGCCTTAAGAGAGGAAAGTCAAGCCAAAAGCGAGAAGATGTGGAGTTTGAAAGACAGACTTATCACAGACACCTTTTCTAAGCTTGCGAAAGGAATATCACTGGAAGATTTTGATTTTGGGAAATGGCTAATTTATGGGGGGCTTTTTATAGTAAATGGTAAAATGGAAGAAAGAAAGATTAAAGAGTTAAGGTATGAATATGAAAAAAAGTTGAAAAGAATAGGAGGAAAGTCTGGAAAAGACAGTTGTAGTGGGTGTGAATTAGATTTCATCATGAAAGAATTTGTGAGGCCAGTTTACCATCCTCCAAAAGAACAACAGTACCGTGAAATTAGTACGGGACTGGCGGGTTCTCTAAAAGCAGTTGAGGAAAAGGTGGCTAGAGTTAGCAGATGGGAGGAAAGAAAAAGAGAGTTCGACAGAATCGTTTCTTTAAAAGAAAGGAAGAATGGATTTGTTAAAGCAAATAAAGAAGCTGCGGAGCTTGAAAAATCTCAAGACTTTTCATTCATTTACATAGAAGCTAAACGAATCCTTGGCAATGGCTTGAGCTCCATTTCTTGCGCTGAATTTGGAAGATTCCTGAGAATTTGCAAGTTGTATCTTGAAATACTCAATAGAAAAATTATCTCGCTTGGCGGGAATAATCTCAAACCTCATATAGAAAATATCTTTTCAGGAGAAGAAATTTCAGATCAGGATTACTTGAAGCTTGTAACTGGCCTTGGTAGTTCTGCTGAAATAAACACCGAAGATAAAAATTTCTATGAGGAGATATGTCGTGCATTTGAACTCACAGACATTTCTTTGCTTCTGGAGATGATTTCAAATTGTGCGAACGAGGAAGAATACAATAGTCAAATTGCCAAGTTTTTTGATATTACAGTTAATAGTCACCTCTTTGATTACCTGCCCTACCATTACCATCGGGAACGCTCTGCTGCCTTTGAGAAACTTTCAAGGGACAAAAAATTTGAATTTGCTAAAAGATACCACAGGTGGCTTTATACACATTTAAGGTATTTGATAACTGAGAAAACACCTCTTAAAAATTTCTCTGAGGATTATGTACAGTTATGGGTTGGAAATGCTGATGAAAACATTGATGCAATTGGCGTGAGTGGAGAGACTGAACAAGAAAGATTTTGGTTTCATTACGCACGGTTGCGAGACGTCGTGGTGCTAAAATATGAAGGTTTTGGCTATCCTGAGATACTTCTTGAAATAGAACCAGAAGATTTGAAAATTACTGAAAGAACAAATGTGGCAATTATTTACCCTTATGGAAACACGACGGTCCCAGTTGCTTTGGAGCAGGGTCCGGCACTTGCGAAAAAGTCAAACATAAATCTTTTTCTCTCAGCCTTTCCTATCCCTGATACGAAAAATGGAAACAAGATTCTCACAATAAAGGACGGACTATTTTATCCATGTGAAGAAGACCTGAGAACACTGAGAGAGAAGTACCATTGTTTGGGAAAGAATGAGACAGGGATGGTACTTGCTACTTTCAAAGAGCCTTTAATTCTACATGGAATCTTTTTCCATTTTACGCATCCTCTGAGACCGGAGATTGATCATTTTCGAGTTCCGATAATTCAACCTCTTATCTGGGAAGCTGCAACTCACCTTAAGTGTGAATTGCCCCAAATGCTAAAAGGCAGTGGAGTTAAATGTCCGGAACAGGAAAATTGGTACATGGATGATACTGCGAGGGTTGGGGAAAAGGCCAAAATGGCGATAAGGGAAAAAATTAAGAAACTGGCGAAAAATTATCAGGCGGTAATTGTTAAGCCAGAAAAGGAATCAGGCGGGAGAAAATCTCTCATTTTGCCTGTGAGAAAAGGCAATGAGTATTTAGAGGAGAACATTGATCAGCTTGCTGAACTTGTTTATGAAATTTCAAAAACTGATAATGTCGTGATTCAGCAAGTTCTGGATTCAAGGGTGCGACAACTATATTCAAGGGAATTTCTGGAAAATATGGTGGAGCGGTTCGCCAGACTTGGCATTCCGGTTTTACTGGATAGGGAGCCAAAGACCCCGCTATTCTCATATTTTAGGCAGATACTTGTATTGGGAAAAGGAGAATATAAGATCTCTCATAATATAACGGTTGTAAGTACAAGTGGAATTGCCAATGTCGGACAGGGCGGACTTCTCTCTGAATACACAGATGATATTATTGATCCCAAATATCGAGATGATTTTAGAAAAGAAATAACCCGTGCTGCTTTCAATAGTATGGAAAGTCAGAGAAAATATTTAAAAAACAACTGGAGATATGTGCTAAGTGAATACCTCAAGATATACCCTGAATTTGCTTCCAGAATAAAATATGATGAAATTTTTACTGATTTAACCGGGTTTTCAATTGACGATATTCCTTATGAGATGGGTGACTATATGCCTATATTTCTTGTGGATGAAGAGGATAATCTAAAATACATTTTTGATTTTGAAAAAGAAGAAATTATTCCTCTTTATGACGAGAAAGGTTACCCAACTGAGGTGAAAATTTATGATGGGAATGGAAAGGAGATAAAGAGATCTGATGAAAAAGGAAAGCCTGTTTTAGTTCCTCTCTTTGACGAAAAAGGAAACAAGAGAAAATTATATGATGCAAAAGGAGTTGAAGTTTCTTCTCTGGTAATGTATAAAATCGAAGCAAACCCTGGAGCAGGTCTATGGAGACCTCACAATGACCAGCTTCCGCCTGAGAGAAAAGGTGAAGGCGTGTTTGTTATATTCGATAATTTTGGACAGCGGGCAAAGG
>QNDO01000186.1 GCA_003644895.1 Candidatus Hydrothermota bacterium
AGTCTCAGGAGCTCTGAACTCCTTCAACTGCTCTACAAGCTCTGAAACCATCCTTTCTCTATTCTCCTTTTCCACAATTCCAAAAGGTTCCCGTGATCTCACTGCAATATAAACTCTTCCCGGCATCAAAGAATAGGCCACAGCTTCACCAAGGGCATTAAAGCCCCGAGATCTGTCCTCCTTGAATTTGAGATATCCTCTCTCTTCTAGCCAATTAGAGATATTCACATCGTATTTGATTCCTGTGAACCCGTGGTCTGAAAGCATGATAAATTCAACTTCTTCTGGAATCTTTTTATAGATCTCCATCACCTTTTTCTCTAAAACTTTAAAAAACTCAAGAAATTCCGGGTCATCTTTACCAAAGAAGTGCTGAATGCGGTCGGTTTCCATAATATGAAAAACCAGAAGGTTCCACTCCTCTTCAAGAAGGTAATCCAGTAGGTCTATTCTCCTCTCCAAAGCCTGGTAAATCATCTTTAAAAACTTGTCTTTATCGGTATATGCCAAGGAGGGATCAACATCGATAATATACCCCATTCTGAGGAGATACTCTGAGAAATCAGGTGGATAGGTGCCTTTTTTTATATCGGTGCAGAGAAAACCAGAAACCATGATACCTTTTATATGCCTAGGTGGATAGGTAAGTGGAATGTTGACAGAGATAGCATTGAGATTACTTTCACTTATGAGTTCATATACGGTGGGAGATTTTATGTCTCTGGAAAGAGGAATATAGATTTCAAAGGGATTCAACTTTCTATCAATGAAGCCGAAAATGCCATGTTTTCCTGGATTTCTCCCCGTCTGAAAATTAGTCCAGGCAACAGAAGATAAAGTGGGGAGAACGGAATCCATTTGTACAAGATCCCCTTCTCCCCATAAATCTCTGAAAAGCTCTAACTCCTTAAGAAGAGAACAAGGAACTCCATCAAGTGTAAGGACAAACACCCTAGACATCAGTAATATCCCAGGTTTTCCAATCTTTTCTTTACTATCTCTTCCTCTTCTTCTGAGTACCCCTCGGGCTCACTCCATTCATCTATGTATCCAAGCTCTGCTAGTTTCCGCATTACCTTACCAACACTTTCCTCTACAGTTTCTTTATCTGTTTCCACAATTACCTCTGGATTGAGGGGCTCTTCATAGGGATCATCTATGCCTGTGAAATTTTTAATTTCACCTTTCAACGCCTTTTTATACATACCCTTTACATCCCTTTCTATACAAACTTCAACAGGGCACTTGACATACACTTCTACAAAATTACCAATCTCTTTTCTTATTTCGTCTCTGATTTCCCTGTAGGGGGAAACAAAGGCAGCCGTCACAAAAACACCATTTCTTGTGAGCAGCTTTGCCACAAATCCCACTCTTCTTATGTTCTCATCTCTATCCTCTTTGGTAAAGCCCAATCCTTTTGAGAGATACTTACGTGTGACATCTCCATCAAGCTGTTCCACCTTGTAACCTTTATTTTTTAATATCTCTGCAACTCTATTTGCGATTGTACTTTTTCCAGAGGAGGGGAGTCCTGTAAACCATATGGTGCATGCCTTATCCATCTCTCTCCTCCTTTTTAAAAGTGTTTTAGCATTATATCCTTAATATCCTCAATTTTAATTTCACCGAGATCTCCTTTCAGGTCCAGTTCTCCTCTGTAAATAAATATACCATGCTGAGCATGGTTTGCATCATCAGGTCCTGTATCATTTTCATGGGTCCAGATGGAATTAAAACCTATACTTCCAACCGAACGCCAGTACAAATCTCCAAAAAGAACTATAAGATCAGGGGGGATATTGTTGATTTCCCGGTATACTTCCTCCGGTTTGTAAACCCGAGTTTCTATTTTATTTCCCTTATCATCTGTTATACTCTCTATTTTCTCCTTGAGTTCATCCCTTATTTTTTCATAATCACCAGGGCTTATCACACCTTCAGGTTCCCTTCCTTTAACATTCAAAAATACTCTGGCATAATATCCACCACTTGCCCAGGCCATTGTGTTTTTCCAATCTATCTCGCACTCCTCAAGACGTACAATTCCCTGAGGCTTACACTTGAGTTTCAAATACCCTTCCCTTATAAGCCACTCATTTATGCATATACCTCCTTCCATTCTCTTGGCACCGTGGTCTGAAACCACAATAATAGATGTATTATCAGAGAGGTTGGCAAGAAGTTCACCTATTTTTCTGTCGATGAATTTGTAATATTCTAAGCCAGAATTTTCCAGTGGATTCCCCGGAATATATTTTGGATGTTGTGGATCAAAGAATTTCCAGAAGCCATGATGAAGTCTATCAATCCCCATATCCACAAACATGAAGAAATCCCAGTTCTTCTCTTTCATCAGCCATTTTACAATCTCAAACCTCTGCTCACTCATTTCGTATAACTGCTTTAAAAGATTTTCCTTGTCATCTATCCTGAAATTTCTTACATCAAAGATATATTCACCGAATTTCTCCTCAAGCTCTCTTTTTATGTAGGCAGGATAAGCATATTCGGATTTAGCTGAAGGGGTAAGGAACCCGGAAATCATTATGCCGTTGATCCTCTTGGGAGGGTAAGAAGGTGGAACTCCCAGTGCTATGCTTTTCATATTTCTTTCTTCTAAATAGTCCCATATTGCTTTTGCCTTAAAATTCAGGGAGTTGACAACAAATAGTTTGTCGTAGGTGTAGTCCTTCCTATTCCTGAAGCCATAGAAACCAAGTTCTCCAGGGTCTTTTCCACTGACCATTGTAGCCCATGCAGGAACAGTGATGGGGGGAATAGTGCTTCTCATTCTCCCATATCCACCTTCCTCCATTAACCTTCTCAGGTTGGGAAGGTCGTCATTCCACCTTTCATATACAAGGGAGGGTTCTGCGCAATCGAGCCCTATTACAAATAGTTTTTTCATAATACCTCCTAATCAAGATACCCAAGCATTTTTAGTCTTTTTCTAATTGCTTCGATCTCTTCCTTTGGAATTCCTGTTTCCTCTCTAAGCTTTCCCGAAGCCACAATATCTCTGAGAACATAAACAATAAAATCAGTTACACTGGAAAATCCCGTATCCTTGATAAGTTCCTTGATCTGTTCATAGAGCTTTTTGGGTATTTTTATTGTTACGCGGTCCATTACACTCCTCCTGCACTCTTATTTGAGTGCAATTTGAGTATAAAGAACAATAAACAAAATGTCAAGCTTCCGTATTGCCTCATTTAAAATCTACACGAAATGCATCACCCTCTTCTGTCTGAAGCAAGATAATTGGTGTTTTATCCTCCTAATAGTCTTATGATAAAGAGAGCCACGTAAAAATATATGATAAGCCCAATATTGTCCATTATCGTGGTAATCAAAGGATTTGAAGCAACTGCAGGGTCAATTTTAAACAATTTGAAAAAAAAGGGTAAGATCAAGCCTATAATGTTAGATATTATAACCACAAGAGACAAACTTATGCCCACAGCAATGGAGACTGGTGAATTGTTTGTCAAAATAAAAGAAATTGTAAAGGAAATGATACCGAGTGGTAGACCCAACAATAAGCCACTAAAGAACTCATGGGCTATAACCCTAAGGAAATCCTTACCTGAAATTTCATGAGTGGCAAGAGCCCGGACTACTAATGTAACAGCTTGAGAGCCCACATTTCC
>QNDO01000187.1 GCA_003644895.1 Candidatus Hydrothermota bacterium
AACGTCTATGAAATATCCCAATTACCTGATATTAATGAAATATTAAAGTTCTTACGGGGAACAGAAAAATAAATGTAACGGACACAATAAGACAAATTAGAATTTAAGAGACCTCTGCTTACCTTTCACAGAATTTGCTTTTTTAAATAGCTACCCAGAAGTACCACAAAAATAAAAGGGGGCTTAGTAGCCCCCTTTTAAATTATAATTTTACCTTTATGTTTTTCTATCTCACTATTTCAAATTTCACTGTGGCAGTTTCTTTTCCAGTATCCAATGTAGCAAAGTAAATTCCTGCTTTCTTGGCCGAGAAACTCACGTGATTTATTCCTGCAGGAAAGTCTTTGGATATTTTCTTCACAAGCGAACCCTTGGCATCATAGATATTCAATTTAACACTGGAGGTGGTTTTCAAGACAAAGGTAAGTATTGCCCCATTTGATCTAAGTTTTGATGTAAATGCAAGTGTATTGGATTTACGTGTATTTTCAGTGATGGATGTCCAGTCTGACCTATCAAAGTAAACATCTCTGCTATCATCTATGTAAGCAACACCGTAAGCCCCGGGAATTCCTAGGTAATCAATGGAGGTTTTATATTGAATCCATGCATCTCCGTCTCCCAATTCCACGGGTGTATCCCATGTGCCTGACGGATAGTTCCGGTGTGAGTAATTAACAACTTCTGGGCCAGTTGCTGTGAAAGTGGCAAAACTTGTATGCCAGCCTTCATCTCCTCTACCGGTTACGTCCATAGCACCCGCACTATCACTGTAAAAAGAGCCATATGCCCAATTATCTCCGTCATTATAAGTAATTCTATAAGAAGGAGTATAAGAATTGTCTTCATAGAAAACTATAATCGTATCACCGTGCATAGCAATAGCGGTTTTAAAGAAAGGATAGCTGTGAGTCACTGTAAGATTAGGATGTAGCTCCCAACCGCCGCCCGTTATACCGCCGGCACAGAGGCTATCAGCTGTGGAAATATATGATATCCATAAAAGATGAGCACTGCTTAGATAACCATAATCCATATCAAGTCCTCTTTCAGCGTTAGTAATACCCGGGCTGTAATCATTCCACGTATGTCCTGAATCGGAAGAATAGTACCATAAGAGGTTACCAGACTGGTCTATTGAACCATAATATAATTCTAAATTGCCAGGATATCTATTGGGTTCAATATTAACTTCAGTTAAAGTGTCAGGGCTAACAAATGCATCTACATAACCAAAACCTGCATCTATGTTACCTGTGTTTTCATCGACTCTTCTCACTCTTGCAATCGTTGTATATCCATATGCAATATATACATATCCATCCGGCATTTCTGCTAAATCTACATCTGCTATCGGGCTAGCGGAAAACCACTCATAGGTCTGTGCCCAGGAATATCCCCCATCTGAGGACATGAAAATCCACCATTTATAGGTACCTCCATCCTGCCCCAATGCTATTATAAAGAGGTTATCGTTCCCCATTGCTTTTGCAAGTTCTATGCGACTGATATCATAACTGGACGGTGTTACAGATATATCATTTCCCCATTTTACATCAGCTGTGTATAGAGGGTCCTTCCGAGAAATTCCCAGAAAGACTTCCTGTTTCTGTTCAATTTCATTTATCAATGCTATTGCGTCTTCAAAATTACCGGAATTCCAAAGACTTTCAGCCTTTTTTAATTCTGAATCCTCTAACAAGATCTTTTGCGTGGTCACTACCTTTTGTGAAATAGCGCCTGGTCTGGATGCATCTATTGCTATTCTCCTTACCTCGAGCTGCATATTATCTGTGGACGCCATTACTGGTTCAAGCGTAATGGTGACATTTTCACGACTTCTTTGGTCCATTCTTGCCAGATGTTCAGACACTTTACCAGCCGTCAAACTGCCTACTAGAAGCAGCAACGGAAGTAGTTTCTTTAGGTTAAACATAAACCCTCCTTGTTTAATGCAATAGAACCGGGGATACAGGTTTTATCACAAAGTTGATTGTTATAGTAATTAAAAGGCTTTATGTTCAGAAAGTCAAACAACCTATAGATTCTTAATATTATCCTCTGGTAATTTGATTTTCCGTGGTTATCTCAATATATTTTGTAGTGTGAAAAAGGAAAAGAAAGCGTATATTTTTGCAGTTCTGGCTGTTTTATTCTGGTCCACAGTTGCTTCTGCCTTTAAGATATCACTTAGATACCTGAATTTTCTACAATTGCAATTTTACGCTGTATTAACATCCCTGTTGGTTTTGTTTTTTATCCTTTTACTGAGTAGAAGCCTCATCTATTTGTTTAAAATTCCCAAAAAACAACTACTCTATTCTTTATTACTGGGCTTTCTCAATCCGTATTTATACTATATGGTTTTATTTAAGGCTTATTCTTTACTCACAGCTCAAGAAGCACTTGTTTTAAATTACCTCTGGCCTATTACACTTGTTATTCTATCCATACCTTTCCTAAAACAAAAAATCAGTTTTAAAAGTTTCACCGCAATTCTTATAAGTTTCTCTGGTGTAGTAGTTATAGCTACAAGAGGTAATTTAAAGCAATTGCGATTTACAGATCCCTTGGGTGTGGCTTTTGCACTTTTAAGTACCTTAATATGGGCTACCTTCTGGCTTTTGAATGTAAAAGATAAGAAAGAAGTGCCCATAAAATTGTTTTTAAACTTTTTTTCAGGATTTATTTTTGTGTTTATAACTATTTTATTTTCAGACTCCTTGGGGGTGAAAAAAACAACAGCCTTGTTAGGCCCTATATATGTGGGTATATTTGAGATGGGGCTCACTTTCTTCGTGTGGCTTAAGGCCCTCACTTTCACAAGTAATACAGCCAGAATCAGCAACCTCATTTATATAACTCCTTTTCTATCACTTTTTTTCATACATCTCGTTGTTGGTGAACCTATTTATGTATCCACTCTTGCAGGACTTCTTTTGATTATATCTGGTATTATTCTTCAGCATCGTTTTACAAAAATCACTTTTTAGAAATTACTAAAAAGGAGGCAAATTATGGATGCCATAGAATTGCTTGTAACTCGAAGAAGTATTAGAGAATTTAAAAAAGAGGATATACCAACAAATATACTCTGGAATATATTCGAGATATGCAGGTTTTCACCTACTTCCCGGAATTCACAATCATACTATTTTGTGGTTATCCGAGAAAAAGAAATTATAAGAAAACTTGCTGCTTTGAGGGGTCAATCTAGTTTACCAATAGCAAACGCTCCTGTGGCAGTGGCTATATGCTCGGATCCACAAAAATCTAAACGATACATTCAGGATGCCTGTATAGCTGCCTATCATTTTGTACTTGCGGCATGGATCTATGGACTTGGAACATGCTGGATAGCCGCAATGGATAGAAAAGAGGTTAAAGAACTACTTAAAATCCCTGAATCTCATTACGTTGCTACCGTGACCCCTCTTGGATATCCAGCATACATACCTGATCCGCCCCCACGAAGGGGAAAAGAAGAAATGGTGAAGTTTATTGATCAGTCTTAGAGGCATTATTTATGGCCGTGCGGTTGCTGTCTCATAATATTTTAAATAGCTTTTTGAGTATTTATTTTTTTGCACTATAATAATA
>QNDO01000188.1 GCA_003644895.1 Candidatus Hydrothermota bacterium
GTCTAATTTAGATACATTCAGATTCAACTGGAATTCAACTAATTACACTTTTTATGATGATTCTTTGGTTTTGGCTTTAAACTTCAATAATAATTCTGCGATTGGGGAATGCTATGATGAAAAGACCCAGATTCTGACGAGGGACATAATATCATTAGAAGAATTAATACGCCTTGTCGTGGTGAATAAGTCTATCAAAGATGATGATGTCGCCCTCCAGTCTGAAAAACAGGACGAAACTCCCGACTTTAACTCGCTTGTATTTACTCAGGTCCCCCCTGAGATTCTTGAAGTGGTGGATGGTAGTTTCATCCAGAGAGGCGATCTGATTAATCTTCTTCTGGACCTGTCTGAAGAGGGCCGGATTCTTCTTTTTGAGCCTTCTGAGGGTTCCTTTAAGCTGGTCAGAAATATCGACATTCACAATTCATCACACCACTTATTAAACTCATTTAGAGTCATCGGCTTCCTCTTCCCAGATCTAAGTTCCTCTACAACCTTGTCAGTAGATTTAATGACCTCCTTAACCAAAGACTTTCTGACATCTCTGGTATCATCCTCAGGGATTCCACCTATTTCCAGGACAGTCCTTCTCATCTCCAGTTCCTCTACATCCTCCAATAACTCGGAAAATGCCCTCCTTGCCACAGAAGACCAGTTGATCCAATCCACACGGGACATCCTCCTTTTCAATTCATCTGGTACAGATAGTGTTATTGTTCCCACTTCGGATACCTCTAATTATATACATGTATATTATGTGTATCCAAAGAATATAAATACCTGCTCCGAGATTCAGGAAGGAATCTGTCAGGAAGACGGGAAATTCTATCGACAGAGATGGAAGTTCTTTTCCGAATTGAACAAAAAGGAGAAGGTTGCAACACTGAATCCAGAAACTAAAGAAGTGGAATTCCAGCTTCCAACTGCATGGCAGGTTTATCAGCATGACGGGGAGATGTTCGAGATTGTTCTGGAGGATGGAAAGCTGTTAGTTTCTCCAGAGCACAGGGTTTATGGAGGTTTCCTCCCTAACAAAATCTCAACTGCTTCAGATGGCGTAATGACCCTATCTGGCAGACAGGTTTTTAACTCCCTATCACCGGACAAAATCTTGCAGTCAAATTCTAAAGACAGGGCAATATATGGGATGTCCTCCTCATGTGGTGATTTAGGCTTAGCTTCTTCAAGTTTATTCCTGAATGTGTCAAATGGAATTAACTCTATCTCTCCCTTAATGAAGGAAAAAACCCGGATGAACTCTTCCTTGGAGAAATGCGAATATGCGAGTATTTTATCTACTCTTCTACCAATCTCAAAGAATACATATTCTGGAGATATCAATTCAAATTTGTTGAGCAATGCGTTTAACTCAAAAACCGATAACGGTTTACCTCTCATTAAGAGTGCTGAAAATATAATATTGGCGTCAACCACGAGCAACATTTTGAGTCATTTCTCAAGAAATCTTTTGGCTATCGCCGACCTCACTTCATCAGATAATTCATTTACTTGCTCTGGAGTTGCCTTTGATTTAGATACAATTGAGTCAATCTCTCTTAACTCACCTAATTTTGCTCTCAAAAATCTTGAGAACAGTAACTGCCAGTTCTCTTGCTTGACTCTGCCAATTTCCATGGATAAGTCCTTTGGGACTTCCAGTTTCAAAACGACTTCTTCCATAAGTAATAATGTAGAAAATAAGTATTTAAATCAGTTTTCATTGGAGAAAGTAACAGAAATCTACAAGAAATTAGAAGAAAACCCTGATTTGGAGTATTACTTCCTTGACAAAGACAAAAACCCGGTAAAAGTCCTGGAAATTAAAAAAGTCCCCTACTCAGGAAGAATCTATGATGTGGATGTTGAGAATGACATTGTTTTGGTTAGAAGGGCAGGAATTCCTGTCTGGAGTGGAAATTCCAATACAAAAGCGGTGGATATCTCAAAATATGGGAATAATGGAACAATTCACGGAGCAACCTGGACAACAGGAAAATTCGACTCTGCCCTGAAATTTGACGGCACAGATGATTATGTCAATTGCGGGAATGATTCGAGTTTGAATATTACTGATGCGATTACGATTGAGGTGTGGGTGAAACCCACTGGAAACAATACTGACAGAAGCATAATTGAGATGGGTAAGTCCTGGAGACTTTCATTATATAACAGTAGCATTGCAAATTTCCAGGTTCATGACGGTGGTGAATGGTCTGGAATATATGAAAATATTTCCAATCTTGGCAAAAACTGGATAGACCTCGGTGCTGTTTCTAATACAAATGAGGTTCTTTCAATGACATATCTTGATAATGGCATCGCCCTGTTTGGGGGTTGTTCTGGTGGCAGAGTTCACAGGTCAACGGATTATGGATTAAACTGGACAGCTATTGGTGATGTTTTTGGTTCTCCATCAGACTCTATGGCTTATTGTGGTGATGGCATTGTTCTCATCAGTTTTATTAATGGCAAAGTTTGGCGGTCAACGGATTATGGATTAAACTGGACGGATCTTGGTACTATTGGGGAGGCAACGTCTATGGCACCAGTTGAATATCTTGATAATGGTATTGCTCTGCTTGGAGATGATAGTGGACATGTTTATCGGTCAACAGATTATGGAGAAAACTGGACCGATTTAGGTATCATAGATTCGGGAGGAGTTACCTCATTAGCTTATCTTGAGAGTGGCATTGCCATTCTTGGAACAGGAGGTGGCAAAGTTCACAGGTCAACAGATTATGGAGAAAACTGGACTGAAATTGGCACTATTGCTACTGATACGATCCGGGTAATAGCATATCTTGGCAATGGGATTGTCATACTTGGAGATGATTATAGCCATGTCCACAGGTCAACAGATTATGGACTAAACTGGACAGATCTTGGTACCGTCGGTTCTAGTGTTATCCTTTCAATGGCATACCTTGGCAATGGTGTTGTTATTCTTGGCAATGGTGATAACCATGTCTACCGGTCAACAAATTATGGATTGAACTGGACGGATCTTGGTTCCCCCTCTAACCAGAGCATTGAATCAATGGCATATCTTGGCAGCGGAATTGCCATTCTCGGCGATAATAACTACCATGTCTTCCGCAGTAAAATCAACTTATCAGCATCTATCACCCCAGACACATTTTCTCATATAACAGGAACATTCTCTGAGAATACAACATCAATTTATGTAAATGGTGTTTTACAGGGAATGAGTAATAATGCGTCCAGGAATAACATTTTAAATAATCTTCTGATTGGCAAACAGCTTAACGGCTCATATTTCAACGGCCTCATCGACGAAGTCCGAATATACAACAGAGCCTTAACTCCAGAAGAAATCAGAATGCACTACCTCTCGGAATTCCAGAAGTTCAATGCTACAGAGTGGAGGTTCTACAACAATGTAACAAATTTAACAGACGGAACTTACACCTACTACGGGTTGGCGAATGATACTGTTGGGAATGAAGGGCAGACGGAGACGAGAACTTTAACTGTAGATACAACACCTCCAGCAATCTCAATAACCTACCCAACCTCAAATTCAGTCAAAAATAATTATATAATAAACGGGACTTCAACA
>QNDO01000189.1 GCA_003644895.1 Candidatus Hydrothermota bacterium
GCGTCCACCACATATCGTCTTTTCACCGTATTTAAAACAACTTACAGAAGAAATAACAAGGAATGAAACGAACCCATATTTAAAAGCTCAACGTATTTATAAGTGGATCACTCACAATGTAAGGTATTCTTATATGCACCCTTATGCGCTTTACGATAATATACCTCTTTTTGTTGCCGCCAACCTGAAAGGTGACTGCGGCGCTCAGGCACTGTTATTCATCGCAATGTGTAGAATCGCTGGTATACCTGCAAAATGGCAATCTGGGTGGTACGCTCATCCCATGTTTGGTTCTCCTCACGACTGGGCATTTTTCTATGTGAAACCCTATGGCTGGCTTCCTGTTGATTTATCCTTTGGAAATATAACCTCCGACAAACCAGAATGGGTGAATGAATTCTATTTCGGGCACCTGGATGGATTTAGAATGGTGGCAAATTCTGAATACATGGCAGATTTTACTCCTCCCAAGAAATTCTGGCGTTCTGATCCATTTGATAATCAGGTAGGTGAGCTTGAGACAGAGGAAGAACACATTTATACAGATAAGTTCAAATACAGGATAAAAATTATTTCTTTTGAGACTTTATAACAGGGAGGTTAACAGCATGGGAAAAATAGTTGATGTAACTTTCACCCTCAAAACTTACAAATATGAAAAACCCTTTCACATCACAAATAGTATCTCCAAAGAAGCAACAAACATTGAAATTAAAGTGATTCTGGATAATGGTATTACCGGATACGGTGAAGCATCACCCTCTTATCGTGTAAATGGTGAGCGAGCAGAAGCTCTTATGGCAATGGAGCAATTTATAAAAGAGCAAATTGCCGGGCGTGATCTAAGAGATTACAGACACATCTTTGAAATCACAGATAAATTACTTTCTGCGCCAAGTATCAAAGCAGGAATACAGTATGCAGTGATGGATGCCCTTTCAGAGGAAATCGGCCTTGAAGTTTACAGAATCCTTGGTGGAGCTAAGGATACAATAGAAACAGACAAAACAGTAGGTATTGATACTGTTGAGAATATGGTAAAAGAGGCAGTGAAAATCAGAAATGAAGGATTTAATGTGATAAAAATAAAGGTGAGCGAAGATTTAAAAAAGGACATTGAAGCGGTCCTGCAGATAGCAGAAGCAACGAAGGGAGCAGAATATATTGTGGATGCGAACATGGGTTATACTCCAAAAGAGGCAATTCATTTTGTGAAAACCATCTATTCAAAGGGCGTGGATATAGCAATCTTTGAACAGCCTGTTCCTGCACACCATATTGATGGGTTAAAATTTGTTCGGTTTCATTCCCCGTTTCCTGTTGCAGCGGACGAAAGTGCTCGCACTAAGTATGATGTATTTAGACTGATCAAAAGTGAAGCCGTTGATTTTATAAATATAAAACTTATGAAGTCCGGCCTTTCAGATGCCTTAGCAATAGTAGAAATGGCAAACACCGCTGGAGTAAAACTTATGATTGGATGTATGGGAGAATCGAGCCTCGGTATTAATCAAAGCGTCCATTTTGCTCTCGGTACAGGAGCGTTTTTGTATCACGATCTTGATTCTCATCTAATGCTAATTAAGGAAGAATTCAGAGGAAAGTTTAGACAGGAGGGTCCACGTATATTTGTATGATTTAAGGTAATTCTTTTTACTGGTTCTCAAAAAATGGTTTAAACATCCCCGACAAAAGCCTTAAAACAGTTATCCGGTATCAAATATTTATCTTTTGCTTTAATAATATCCTCAAGTGTGACTCTGTTTAGCTTTTCCACATATTCTTTAAAACCGCCTGAATAGAGTCGTGGATTGCGATGGAAAAATCTGAATAGTCCTCTTTCTCCCCCTTCCTTCATTTTCAAAGCCTCTATCAAACTCAACTTTTTGGCAAGCTCCACCCTCTCAGGTGTAATTTTTACATTGTTAAGTATGTCCCAGAACATCTCATCGATTCTCATGGCATTTCCATGTGAAGTAGCACCAAAATAGAAAAACAGACCACCTTCTTTTAAATTCCATTTCATTTTTGTCTCTTTCACATATACATATTTGTCAAAGGCAGTGTCCCACTCCTCTAACATTCCGTGACAGCTTCCAAATAATTGACTTACTAGCTCAAGACTAACATCAAATTCGGGTATCTTAAACCCGTATACCATTTCCACATTTACTGTATCCTTTTTTATCTTAACTTCCTTTTTCTTCACACGGATCAAATACGCCGACGGGATTTCACCATCTGATTTTATCCTCGCTTTTGCGATTATATTATCAATCTCTCTATCTTTTACATCACCAAAAATTAACATAAAGCAATTTTCCTGATGATAATATTTTGAATGCCATTCCCTGAGCTCCTTGGTTCCCATTGGAACAAGGTCTTCTTCTGTCCCAAGACTCAATTTAAAATCCCAATTAAACACAAGATTTTCTCCCCAGGCATATGCAAATTCCCAAGGAGAATAGTCTGATTCCTGGATCATTGCTGTAAGTATCGCCTTTTTCTTCTCCTCCTCTACTTTTTCCTCTTCCAGGACAGGTTGAAAAATGATGTACAAAAAACATTGCAGGAGTTTGGGGTAATCATCCTTTAATGAAGTAAAGTAAAATAGAGTATGTTCTGGAAGGGTCATACCATTTATTTCCACTCCATACCTGTAGGCTACTTCATCAGGATTGGGATATTCTTCATTACCCAGAAAAATACCGTGTTCAAGAAAATGGGTAATCCCCCTTCTGCCTGGAGGCTCATGTCTCCAGCCTGCACGAATACCAATGACGCAATGTACAAGCTCCTTTGACTTATCTCCTATAATCACTCTCTCCATAACCACAGACTCTAGATTAATTTTAAAGTTCTACGAGAGAACCCTCAAAATTGAGTACTTTGTACTTTTCCCCCTTTCTGATAATTGAGTGTCCTTCTTTTTCCAGATATTCTTTTTGCTTCTCTGCACCTCCGGGGAATTTTTCATTCAAACTTCCATCATTTTTTAGAACTCTCCAGTATGGAGTTATATCCTTTCTACCTGTCTCTTTTTCCTCCTCAGCTGCTTCAGCAATCAATCTTACAAAAATCCCCGCTGTCAGGGGGCAGGTAACATTAACGGAAAACTCTCTGGCCAGTTTCTCTCTTATCATACCCATGGTCACCAGTTTTCCATAAGGTACGTTCCTAATTATATTTTCAACATCCAGGGGATTGGGGATTAGCATTCTACCTCTTCCAAAACGTTTTTGCATTTTAGATGGAATATCCACAATTTTAGGGAGATCATCCTTTTTCAATTTCTCACTGAAGCTTTTTCGAGACTTCATATCGTCCCCCCTCCTTTTCTTCATTCATCCTTAAAGGGGCTTGCCTCCACAAGGGTTTTAATATCTTTCAGAGACGCCCTCACCATAAAATAGAGAAATGGGTAAACAAGAAGGGCAAGCCAGGTTTTAGAAAGGAGCACAAAATCAAAGAACCCGTGCAGTAAGGCAGGATAGAGAAATGCCTGCTTTAAGAATTTTCTGTTTTCGAACTTTGCCTTTCCAAAATAGTACCC
>QNDO01000190.1 GCA_003644895.1 Candidatus Hydrothermota bacterium
CCTCTTGACAGAAGACAATCACTTTGTTGTTCAGGCGGCTCTACTTCGTTCACTTGCAAAAATCAAGGACGGGGTTTCGCAAAAAATTATAGAGAAGTTTAAAAATTACCCTGATATTAGGTGGCTTAAAGCCCTTGATTTAACAGAGCCTGCCAAGGACTCTCTTGTTGTGAAACAAATATTGGTTTCTATTATGGATACAATTAAGAGTCCAGTTATACGGGGTTATATTTTTAAAATCCTTGCCAAATATAAGAGCAGAGGGATAAAAACTCTTTTTGAAATCCAGAGGGAGAAGGAAGCCAATCCTTTTGTTCTCAAAGTTATTGATGATTATCTAAAAAAGGAGGAATAATGGGTAAAAAAGTAATACTTTCGGGTAATGAAGCTGCTGCAAGAGGAGCCTGGGAGGCTGGGGTTAAGATCGCAACTGCCTATCCCGGGACCCCTTCTACGGAAATCCTGGAGAATGCAGCGAAATATGAAGAGATTGATGCCCAATGGTCTCCCAATGAAAAGGTCGCCTTTGAGGTTGCACTTGGGGCAGCCATTGCTGGTGCTCGTAGTATGGTTTCTATGAAACATGTGGGATTAAATGTAGCTGCAGATCCATTTTTCTCTTCCTCTTATACTGGAGTGAATGCAGGCTTTGTGATTATTTCATGTGATGACCCCGGAATGCATTCTTCACAGAATGAGCAGGATAATAGAAGATATGCAAAATTTGCAAAGGTCCCGGTAATAGAACCCTCTGATTCACAGGAAGCCCATGATTTTATCAAAAAGGCCTTTGAAATTTCGGAGAAATTTGATACTCCTGTACTTTTCAGAATAACCACAAGACTCTCCCATACTAAAACAGTGGTGGAAATTGGAGAAAGAATAGAGGTCCCTCTTAAGGATTACAAGAAAACTCCAGAGAAATATATTATATTGCCGGCCCATGCCAGAAAGAGACACGTGGTTGTGGAGGAAAGAATAAAGGCACTTAGAGCGTATGCTTCGAAATGTGAACTCAATAGAATGGAGATCAATAATACTTCACTGGGAATTGTAACCAGCGGGATTTCATATCAGTATGCCAAAGAAGTTTTCCCCAATGCTTCCTTTCTCAAACTGGGTCTTTCCTGGCCATTCCCGGAAGAACTCTTTAAGGAGTTTTATGAGAAGGTGGATAAGGTAATAGTTATTGAGGAGAATGAGCCCTTTCTCGAAGAAGAAATTAAATTCCTTGGTTATGCTGATGTGGAGGGTAAGAAATATATCCCCCTTTGTGGAGAATTGAATCCTGAGATAGTGAGAAAAGGTGTCCTCGGTAAGGAATTGCCCCATCCAGAAGAGGCGAAGAGTGTGAAGAGGCCGCCAGCCCTCTGTCCGGGATGTCCTCACACTGGTATATTTTACAATCTCTGGAGGTTAAAATTGAATGTTACAGGAGATATAGGATGCTACACCCTGGGTGCTCTTCCTCCATATAATGCCATGGATACCACCATTTGTATGGGAGCATCGATACCCAATGCCTTTGGTTTTGAAAAGGCAAGAGGTAAAGATTTTGCCAAGAAAACCGTAGCTGTTATTGGTGATTCTACCTTTCTCCATACAGGAATTCCAGGACTTATGGACACTGTATACAACAAGGGAATTTCCACAGTTATAATTCTGGATAACAGAATAACGGCAATGACCGGCCATCAAGATCATCCAGGAACCGGTAAGACGGCAAAGGGTGAGCCAACAGTTGAAATCGATATGGCAGAAGTCGTGAAAGCTCTGGGAGTTAAAAAGGTGTACAAAGTAGATCCTCATAAGTTGAGGGAGACAAGAAATGTCATCAGGGAAGCTGTTGCTTCAGAAGAGCCGGCAGTTATTATATCGGAGAGACCATGTGCTCTACTTCCTGAAGAAAGAAAACAGCACGCAAAAAGACCTAAGAGGAAGGTTGATCCAGAGAAATGTAAAGGTGAAAAATGTTTGGGTTGTATAAAACTCGGTTGTCCTGCCATCAGTATGAAAGAAGGAAAAGCATACATTTCACCGCTTTTATGTGTCGGATGTGATCTCTGTATACAGGTATGTCCCTTCGGGGCAATTTCATAAGGAGGAAGAGAATGGAAACAAGAAATATTATTATTTCAGGTGTTGGAGGCCAGGGAATCATTACTGCTTCAGAAATTCTTTCGGAGGTTGCTCTTTTCAATGGTTTCGATGTGAAAAAGAGTGAAGTACATGGTATGTCTCAGAGAGGGGGAAGCGTGGTTTCTCATGTGAGATTTGGTGAAAAGGTCTATTCTCCTCTTATTGAAAAAGGAACATGCGATGTAATACTCGCATTTGAAAAGGCAGAAGCTTTAAGGTGGGTGCATTACTTAAAGCCGGGAGAAGGAATTGTTATTGTTAATGACCTGGAGATAATTCCTAATATGGTATCGTTGGGGTTGGATACATATCCAGAGAATATTGAGGATACTTTAAAAAGAGTTGCATCTAAAGTTTTTGTGATGGATGGTATAGAAATAGCAAAGGAGGCGGGAGACCCAAGGACTGCAAACACCGCTCTTCTGGGTGCCCTTTCAAACTATCTTCCCTTCTCGGAGGAGAGCTGGATTGAGGTTATAAAAAGAAGGGTGAAACCCAACACAATAGAGGCCAATTTAAAGGCATTTAAGATGGGAAGAGAGAGGGGAAGAGAGTAGAAACTCAAAGTTTTTTTATAGAAGAACTGGATTGAAGTTTTTGTAAAAAATGGATAAATGAATAATTAATACTTCTGTAAATAGTTGCAGAAAGTATACTATATAAATTCAGAATTCTTTAAAGCAGGATATCATAAAGTAAGAATTTTAGTCCTTAGACTATGTCCATCTACCTTTTATTGTTCAACATCCTGCAGAAATTGGGATTCAATCTAAGTATTATATCCCCTGTTTTTGCTCCCAGCTCTCTGCCAATAACCGGGCATTTTACTTTAAGGAGGAAAAAGATGGGTAGTTCAAAATCTGATAGCGTTTCAAAATTTCCCTGCCCTTTTGAAATTATAAAACGTGAATTAAAGAAGATTTTTTGAAATTCTTTGTTACAATGGGAGACAATAGTTCCCGGAGCCTTCGAGCCGGAGGAAATCACCCTGGCTATTTTGTCCATGCCGCAGAAAATAGCATCCTCCATAGTGGCATCATTTATAATAGGTTCTTCTCTGACCACAAAGGTAACTTTTTTACCAAAAGCAATTAATTCCTCGACCAATATTTTGTCAAAGCAAATTTCACCTGCGTTATCCCCTATATAAAGGATTTCATCCACTTGGTTTAAAAGATCTTTAAAAGTATCATAATCTGAGATTGCAAAATCTCCTTTTACAGCTTCTTCTATAGATTTATCAAGGTCAAAATTTGAAGTTGGACCAAAATCGATAATATTTCCGGCGATTGCAATTTTTATTGACATAAGTATGGGATCAGAAGAATTCTTTACCAGCTTTTTAAGCTTGGGGTAATATTTGAGAGCCTTTTCGTTATATAATTTTTTGAGTTCTTTATAAGG
>QNDO01000191.1 GCA_003644895.1 Candidatus Hydrothermota bacterium
ATTTATTATGAATACGGCTTTCGCAATCGTAGAAATGAAGCCCTTGGATTTTACGTTTTCTTCCATTATGCAGAAGGAGATACATGGTCATCGTCCGCAGCTTACCGGTTTTATTCCTCATCCTCTTCTGGGTCGGAATTAATTGATCTTTCTGATACGCTTTACAACGGTCATAATCCGGGAACAGGCGCTGTTGAGCGTCCTGATTCCTTACAAATAGCCTGGATATATTTTGATAACGGAGAATGGGCATGGGCAGCTGCAGTAGATTCAGTTAATCTTTTTGCCATCGATACTTCAGTGGGAACTATAACCGAGGGTGTCCTCCTGACTCCCCCTGTATCTTGGTATGACCTTATAAAAGAAGATCCTTCAAGAACTTCCTGGATAGGTGTTAAGATACAGAAGGGAAGTGCTCAGGACTCCATAGGTATACAGATAGAATACAAAAATGGTGCTACATGGAGTCTTGTTCCTGATGCAGATCTTGGCTGGACAAACTCTTCACCTTACTTTGATATGAGCAGCGATTTCAATGCAATATCCATTCCATTTGATGGAAGTGCCTACGATACTCTAAGGTTGAGGCTCACATTCAGATCTGGCACAAAGGCATCTCCAAGTCCTGTTCTTAAAGAAATTGGTATCGGCAGTGTGAGTGGTACACCCACAGGAATTCATGATGTGGATAAGCCTAATAGATTGTCGTTTACGGTAAAACAGAGCATTTTCCGTGACAATTTAACCATTGAATACCAAATTCCCCAAGAAACAAAAGTGAATCTCAAGGTATATGATATATCAGGCAGGATTGTGGCAGAAGTTTTTTCTGGGAAAAAGAAGCCCGGTATATATTCTGTCCAGTGGAGAGGAACAACAAAGACCGGTGGAACTATACCCCCGGGGATTTACTTCTTAAGATTTGAAGCAGGAAAGAAGGAGCTTATAAGGAAGATAATCAAGGTGAAATAGAATGTATTCAACATAAAATATGGGAAAGGGGCAGATTTGCTCTGCCCCTTTTTTCGTTGAATTCCTGGCTTAAAAAATTTATAATAATTCTCAAAAGGAGTGCTTTGATGAAAAGGTTACCTTTATGTATTCTGTCTTTGTTTTTTGTATTGGTTGGTGTATTCCCCCTAAAAGCCGAAAAACTTATTGAGACGAATATAAAGAAACAGGAATGGTACAGGATAAAGACTCAATTTCCTCATGCTCATATAGAGAATGTGACACAGGATGGCTGTGTGATACTCCTTGCTGAGGACATGGAAATAGAAAAGATTATAAGAAGCGGCTACAGTGTTAAAATTATTGAGGATGTGGGGGAAAAGAAAAGGCTTTACTATAACACCAAGTCAGAATACCACACCTTTGATGAATTTGTGAGTGAGTATGACTCGCTGGCCCAGGCCCATCCGGATATAGCTATACTGGATACCATCGGTTTCAGTGTTGAAGGAAGACCTATCCTTGTGATGAAAATTTCCGATAACCCAGACAAACAGGAACCGGAACCAGAGGTTAGAATAGTGGGCACTCACCATGGTAATGAATGGATATCTACAGAGATACCTATCCTTTTAACGAAGTGGCTACTTGATAATTATGGAGTTAACGATACAGCTACTTATCTCGTAAACAATAGAGAAATCTATATAATGCCAATCTTTAATCCAGATGGGCATGTAGATCAAACAAGATATAATGCACACGATATTGATCTTAACAGAAATTACGGATACATGTGGAACGGAGAGGGTGGAGATACAGAACCTTATGGTCAGCCGGAAACTCAAGCCATGTACGAATTTTCTCAAAAACACAACTTCCTTTTATCACTGAGCTTTCACAGTTACGGGGAAGTGGTTAACTATATCTGGAACTACACACCAATAAGATCAGCTGATGAT
This sequence comes from Candidatus Hydrothermota bacterium, assembly GCA_003644895.1. GTDB lineage: Bacteria > Hydrothermota > Hydrothermia > UBA1063 > UBA1063 > B29-G16. The sequence goes on from QNDO01000191.1 coordinate 1,914, forward strand.
AGATACAACGATCTTGTACACCAGTATTCTGAGGATTATGCAAGTTTCAATGGGTATTGGGTTACGGAAGGCTACGATTGGTATCAAACCAGAGGGGACCTCAATGATTATTCTTACGGTATAGACGGTGACATAGACTGGACCATCGAATTGGGGTCTGAATTTATTCCTCCTCCATCTGCCATTGACAGCATCTGGCTAGAAAACAAACCTGCTATACTTGATCTAATCAAGAAGTCTGGACAAGGAATAGCTGGTTTTGTTATTGATTCAATCACTGGTGACACCATAAAAGAAGCCCGTATTACAGTATATCCTGTAGACTGGCCAATATGGACGGACAGAACTACCGGGGACTTTATGAGACCATTACTTCCGGGAACATATTCAATTAAGGTAGAAGCCAATGGATACATAAGCAAGACCATAAATAATATTGTGGTGCACCAAGATACACTCACATGGCTTGATGTGTATCTTTCTCCAGACTCTCAGGGTGCTAAATATGCCTTTAAACCTGTTTCGGTGGTAATATATGCAAGCAATTATTCAAGAATCACTGTAGATACTTTTATGACCCATTACATGCTTGGAGCACCGGATGGAAAATTTGTATATCTCGGAGTGGGTGGATGGGTTGTCCTTGATATGGGTGAGGATTCTCCTGCAGAAGGTCTCTTAACAATATACGAGGGGGATGATGGGAATACAGGGGAAGGATATACTGTATATGCTTCCAATAACTGGAGAACTGGCTGGCAACTTGTAGGGAATGGCAATGGAACACAAACATTCAATCTTGCTGGTTCTTTCAGATATATCAAAATAGTCGATGATGGGGATGGAGATAACTCTCTCCCTAATTGCGGGTTTGACTTAGACGCAGTGGAATCCTATGCTCCAAATGAGGTATTTCTCACCATTAGCTCTTATGAGATACATGATTCCCAAGGAGACAACGATGGGAAACTGGATCCAGGGGAATCTGGTTTTATGCTTTTTACTTTGAAAAATCTTGGACAGACAACTGCTTACGATGTATCTGTACACCCTTATGTGAATGACTCTTATTTAAATATTCCTGATACCACGTTTACATTAATCCAATTATCTGGATGTGCCACATATACAGATTCCTTCAGCATACAGGCAGATCCAGCTTCACCCAGGGGATATAAAACCAACATATTTTTCTCTCTTGTTGCAACTGGTTATTCCAGCACAGATTCTATACAGTTACAAATAGGTGAGAGGGGACCTGACACTCCTCAGGGACCCGATCTTTATGGTTATTATGCCTATGATAATGCAGATTCCTTTTATACAGAGTGGGAACCTTACAACTGGTTTGAAATAGAAAATTTAGGTGAAAATCTTAGTATTTCCACTGAAGATGATAGAGCACTCACGATTTCTTTGCCTTTCACATTCAAATTTTATGGGATAGATTACAACCAGATTACCATATGTACAAATGGATGGATTGCAATGGGCTCTACTTCTGAAACCGATTGGAATAACAACCCAATCCCCTCCTCTTCCAACCCTCCTGCATTGATTGCTCCCTTCTTTGATGACCTATCACCCGCGATAAATGGCGATATTTATATATACTACGATGATAC
>QNDO01000192.1 GCA_003644895.1 Candidatus Hydrothermota bacterium
GGACACTAGCCTTCGGTGGAGCACCACTAAACAGAGAGCTTGAGATATTTCTAAAAGAAGCAAATTTCCCTTACGCAGTGGGGTACGGATTGACCGAGACTTCACCTGTTCTCACAGGTATGAGAGACGAAGAATTGAGAATCGGCTCTTGTGGAAGACCTCTGAAAGACGTAGAAGTAAAAATAGTTAACCCTGACCCCGAGACAGGAGTGGGAGAGATCTGGGTCAGAGGTCCCAATGTTATGAAAGGATATTATAAAAACAAGGAATTAACAAGAGAAGTTCTTGAAGAAGACGGTTGGTTGAAAACAGGGGATTTAGGGTATCTGGATAAAGATAATTACCTATATATTAGAGGTAGATCTAAAAGTGTAATTTTGGGTCCAAGTGGAGAAAATATCTATCCCGAAGCAATAGAAGAGAAAATAAATATGCATCCCTATGTATCGGAATCTTTGGTTGTGGAACGTAATGGTGGACTTGTGGCGCTGATCTATCTGGAGTACTCCATGTTAGAAGATAAATTGGAAAATAAATCCGAAGAAGATAGAGAGAGAATTATCAAAGAAATTCTTGAAAAAATAAGAAGAGATGTTAACGAGAAACTACCTTCTTATGCAAAACTCAAGGAGTGTATTGAACATCCCGAGCCTTTCGAAAAAACACCAACACATAAAATCAAGAGATATCTGTATCAGTGAGATTCTGTTTAGAATAAAGCTGTGAAACTATCATGCCGAAGAACATTAAAAGACAGCCTACTATTTCTCTTTTAGAAAGAATCTCGTGTAAGATAATTCTACCAGCTATAACAGCAAATACAGCTTCAAGACTTAAAATTATAGCAGCATGTGTGGGGTTAGCCTCTTTCTGCGCAACTACTTGAATGGTGTACGCAACACCCGAGGAGAGGACTCCAGCATATAAAAGAGGTAAAGATGCATTTAAAATCTGGATAAATTCTATTTTTTCAAATATTAAAGCCATAATAAGACTAAGGAATGATGTGGTTATAAATTGCATGAAAGCAAGATTGAAAGGGTCTAAATCATTTACAAAAGTATCAATGAGATGTACATGGGCTGCCCAGAAAAAAGCACCTATAAGTTCAAGAGCGTCCCCTTTGCTCATAGCAAATTTTTGTGTAATGCTTAAAAAGTAAAGCCCTGAAAATGCCAGAACTGCTCCCATCCAGGACCCCTTTGTTGATTTTTTGTTCAGAAACATTCCCATTATGGGGACTATTATAACGTACAGGCCTGTAATAAAACCTGCTTTCCCCGCAGTGGTATAGAGAAGGCCTATTTGTTGGAAAGTGATGCCCATAAAGATTGCAGATCCAGCTAAGAAGCCTGATTTAATCAATTTTTTTCTTTTAAAAACAAAATCAGATTTTATGCCTTTCTTCCGATTTAATAAAAAGAGTAGAGGAGTGAGAACCAATGCTCCAAGGCCAAATCTGACAGCATTAAATGTAAAGGGTCCTATATAATTCATACCTGTTCTCTGAGCAACAAATGCAGTACCCCATATAAAGGCCGCTAAAAGCATCAAGAGGTCCGATTTAAAAGTTCGTGTTTTCATGTCGTTTTTAAAAAGTTTAATCCATTAGTATGTCTTAACCGAGATTTCGTGAGGTTTTAATTATAATTGAAGAGAATTTTTTGAGAAACATTTAATTCTCTGCGCCTTGCTTTCTGTGGTTTGACTAATTATAAATATTGAGATATAATTATGTATTGATAAGTAGCGATATACTTGTAGGAGGAAAAGATGAGAGAAGAATTAAGGATATTCAAAGCGTTATGCAACGAGGTGAGATTAAAAATAGTTGAAGCGCTATTGGATGGAGAAAAGTCTGTATCTGAGATTATTCCATATGCAGGGAGAATGCAGCCTGCCGTTTCTATGCAGTTGGCAAAGCTTGAATACCTTGGGATCGTTGAATCAAGAAGAGAAGGAGGAAAAGTCTATTATAGACTCACGAATGAAAAAGTTAAAAAAATATTAAAAATATTAAGGGAGGAGTAAGCCGTGATAGAGAAAATTCAAAGGGCTTTATCAAAGAATATGCTACTATATGCGTCTTTAGCGATGGTGCTTGGAGTTTTAGCTGGCCATTATTTTAATTTAAAAGGTATATCTAAATTTATAATACCCATCGTTTTCATGATGATTTTCCCGATGATGGTAAATCTATCTCTGTCTTCTTTGAAAAAGATTAAAGGATCTGTAAAACCTCTTGTCGAAGCAATGATTCTAAATTTCATTGTTGCTCCCTTGTTCATGTGGTTATTGTCATCCATATTTATCTCTGACCCAAAAATCAAATTGGCCTTGATGTTGCTTTCGATCGCACCGGCCTCAAGCATGGGGTTAGGTTATATTGGTATAGCTGAGGGCCATATGCTCACAGGTGCAGTGATAGTTGCTTTTGCTTTTCTTGCATCAATTTTTGTTTATCCAGTTGCAGGACATTATCTTGCTATGGGAGCTAATATACCAGTCCCAATAAGAATGGTGTTAAAAAATCTCTTCGTAATCCTGATTTTGCCTTTCCTCTTTGGAATAACGGTAAGAGAATATATTGAAAGGAAACACGGAGCGAAAGGATTTCTAAAAGCAAAACCTTACTTTTCGGTAATGACCCTTACTTTTCTGTATATTTTGCTCTTTGTCATATTTGCTTCAAAAGCGAATTTGATAATAAAAAAATATATGGACATTATACTCCTGTTACCACTTGCAGTCCTTTTCTATGGTATTACAACTTTAACCATTTTCTTTGTAAATAGAAAAATCCTCTATATGGAATATGGACGTCATCAGGCAGTCGTTTTTACCACTGTTAGTAAAAATGTTGCTTTAACTATAGCTGTTCTCATATTAGTTTTTGGTGAAGAAGGGCAATACATATCAGTATTTCCCGCAATTATGAGTATATTTCAAACCATCTTTCTGGTGAGTTATCTGAAGCTAAGCTACAAAGTTAAATCATGGTTTGAAAAAGATAAGAGCAATGAAAAAGTTGTCAGTTTGGTAAAATGAGGATCATTAATTTTGAAAGAAAAAATAAGAAATTAATAGGAGGTGTATCATCAGGATTTGCTTTACGGTAGACCAGAATAAAGGGTTGGACAGCGTTTTGAGTTATCACTTTGGTTACTGTCCATACTTTGTAATAGTGGATGTTGATGAAAAAGGAAATGTTACAACTGTGGAGTCAATCACCAATCCTCTCACTGAGAAACACAATCCGGGAGAGCTTCCGTCCTTCATAAAATCCAAAAATGTGAATGTAGTGATTACAGGCGGTATGGGCCCTAAAGCTCAGCAATACTTTGCCAGCTATGGAATAAAGCCCGTCGTAGGTGCATACGGGAGGGTAAAAGATGTTCTTGAAGAATACTTGCAGAAGAAAATTCAGTATGTTCCCCCTTCCACTGGCGGAACATTCCCCGAAAAAGAGTCCGAACCTGAAAACGATGAA
>QNDO01000193.1 GCA_003644895.1 Candidatus Hydrothermota bacterium
ATTGCAATCACCGCAAGAATTTCAATGAGAGTAACACCTCTTCTTAAATACATTTTCACGATTAAGTTATTCCATTCCCACTATTTTAGGTGTTACAAAAATCATTAATTCTGTCTTAGATTGAGATTTTTCATCGTTAGCAAAAATATGCCTTATAATGGGAACTCTAAGTAAAAGTGGAAGTCCTGCTTTTGAACTCTTTTTCTGTTCTTTCAATACCCCGCCAATTACTACTGTTTCCCCATCTTTTACAGTTACCTTTGTCTGTACCTCTTGATTAGAGATAATAGGTTGTCCCGCTGGAGAATAACCTGCAATATCACTAACCTGGGGGTGAAGATCTAATGTAATATTACCATCCGGTGTTATATGAGGGGTAACTTCCAACTTTATGGCCGCATCAAAAAACTGAACGATGGTATTCCCTGCCATGTCTTTCGTAATAATGGGAACTTTTTTACCTGACAATATAGTGGCCTTTTCATTATCAGAAATCACAACACTTGGCTGGGATATAATGTTTGCTTTACTCTCGGTTTCCAGCATTTGAAGTTGTGCAGACACAAAATTGGCATTTTTAAATAGTCTTCCTATATCGAATATACCTCTCGGTCCTCCCACACTGGCATCTAATTTACCCGAGTAACTGGTAGGAGCATTTGGATCCCCGGTATTGGTCAAGCCCCACACTATGCCCAGGGATCTGGCAGCATCATAATCCACTTCCACCACCTTAGCTTGAATTAAAACCTGAGGATGAGGTTTGTCCAGCTGTGCCAGTAATTCCTCAACTCTGAAGAGGTTCATGCCTAAATCTGTGATTACCAGAGAGTTTGTAGCTTCGTCTATCTTTATTTCACCCCTGGTGGAGAGCATGGTTTTCACAACTTCCTGTATCTTACGGGCATCCGCATACTTTATCCGGAATATTCTGGTTTCCAGCTCGGCTATATCCCTGTGCTGTGCAAATTCCTGCTGGGTCATTACAGTGATTATACCCTCTCTTTCTATCATGGCAAGCCCATAAGCATCCAGTAGAGATTTTAAAGCTTGCCTCCACGGTACATTCTTAATATGGAAGGTTACTGTCCCTGTTACACCTTTTGTAGTTACTATATTAACTTCACCTACTGCTGCAAATGCTCTTAAAACAGTTTTAATATCCGCATCTTCTACATCCATTGTAATGTTCTTTTCAACAGCATATAGCATAGATGTTAAAATCATGGTAAAGGCTATTAATTTAAAGACCTTCATACCAAAAACCTCCTTATTTTTCTTTTTCTTGAAGTTTTAGTTCAACCCTTCTTGTAAAACCAAAATCAAAAATTGCAAAGATCACGCTTTGGGGTTTGATTTTTATTACCCTGCCTTTTCTCACCCTATCTCCCTCTTTCAGAATATACCCTTTACCCTCCTTATCTTCAAGAAGTGCTACATAACCGCTAGGCTCCCTCACTATCCCTATCAATTTTGCATCAGCTATATTCAACAATGTATCACTTTCTTCTTCAAGAATAGGCATAAATGGGTCTCTCTTTCCTCTACTTCTGTAAAAGTAGAGACTTCTCAATGCAAGATGCGGCTTCTTGGTGATTTTTTGCTTTGTGGTTGAAGAGGTAGGAGGAATTGCTTTCTTTCCTTTACCTGGTATTGTGAGAATAACTTTACTTCCCTCTTTCTTCATATCGTAAGAGACCAACTGGTCCATATCAACAACAACCCTTGTAATGGGCACAGGCTCTCTTTTGTATTGGCTGCCCCTGATTCTCAGCACAATACCTTTATCCACTGTGAAAATCCTACCAGGTAATTTGTATAATGTATTATCCATGTCCAGCACAATTCTGGGAGGTGATTTGAGAACAAAATCGGTAATATAGGGTACTTCACCCTCGAATTCAAGCTCCACAGAAACAATTCCTTCAGTTTCACTGACTCCATAGCCCACTAATTTAGACTGAGCCCTTAAGGCACCTGTTACAAACAGTATAGTGAAGAAATATTTAAATACTTTCATCCTCTCCTACCTCCAGTTTGCTGTGTAGCAACAGTTGCAGGATGGTAAACATAACACATAATTCTCATCCTCGCCTTCACTGTTTGCTCCGGCTCTTCCTCTGAAATATTCTGTGATAGCTGCAGATCTTCTATTCTCATTATTCTCTCTGAATTGGCAATTAAACTCAAAAAAGCACCCAGTTCATGATATCCACTGACAATTTCCACATCAATGGGATATTCCAGATAAAGTTCCTTCTGAATGGGTGTGCCCGGCTTAAAACTTTTAATTTCTATTCCGGAAGTGATACCCATGGCGGAAATTTCACTGAGCCACTTCTCCATGCGCTCCTCTGCGGGTAAAAATTTCTTAGTTTCTTCCCACAAAGCAAGCAGCGAATCCTTTTCTGCTATAATTTTGTCATAATCCTTAACATAATCTCGTAGTCGTTCCACACTTTTGAGTTCAGTTCTGTATATTCTCTCAGTTTCTCTCAATTTTCGGGATTTACCCGAATATATGGTTGTAAAGTAAAAGATGATATAGAGAATATACAGAACTATCGCAACTCCCCAAATAACCGGAGGTGATTTTAGTTTTCCCATCTCCCCTCCTTATTCTGAAGGCGCCACATAAAGGTCAGGAGCAATATTAACCTTCCCGGCCTCTACAGTAAAGCCTGTAATTTTCCCTGAAGCCTCTCCGAAGAGAGAATCAAAATAAAATGCTGTTATTGCCACATCTGCAATATACCTGTATGAAAATCCACCACCCACCGGGTCGTACTGTACACCAAGCCGTGTTTCAAAAGTGTAATTTCCTTCGGAGTCCGTGGTAGTATAAAGATCTGGGCCAAGATATGGTACATCCGAATTTTCATCACTTTCCAGATAGACCTGTGCACCTACTGCAGGATAACGGTAGTATACAGTATCCTCTATAGTATCACCTGCAGGAGTTACATAGTACACCAGGTATCCCACCATATAATATACCTTTCCCTGTATAGTTGCGGCTGTATCCTTCTCCTCGCCACAGGACGTTAAAATTACTGTAACAAAGAGAAGAATAAATAGTGAAATTAACCTAAACCCCTTCATAATTACCCCCTATTTTCTTTAATTTTTACCTGTATTTCAAAATCTGCAACCTTTCTTTCTTCAAAAATATTAACATTTATACCTATTAATTGAAGACTATCCACCATAGGAGAATTTCTTAAGTTTCTCATAAATTCAGCTACCTTCAAATTAGAGGATCCTGTCCCTGCAATCTTAAGGTATTCCCCATTCCTAGTTACTGATTTTAACCACACATTGGAGGGTACAATTCTGTTTATTTCATCCAGCAATCTTACATAATCATCCCGCCCATTTGAAAGTTCTTTAATTACGTCTATCTTTTTCTG
>QNDO01000194.1 GCA_003644895.1 Candidatus Hydrothermota bacterium
AAAGGAATATGCAAGGTATGAGACACAATTTTTCTTAAGGTAGTAAGGGGACCCTGCCCCATGTCAACATTAGCTACAAGAATCTCTACTTTCCCATCCCGCCTTTTTCTGAGCTTGACTTTAGCCTTGATAATTTCTTCTCCCTTACCTGTAAAACCACATCCATGAAAGAAAAGAGAAACTCCAATTCCCCTCAATTTCTCTCTCTCTTTTTTAAATTTCCGGTATTTATCTCTATAACGTGACATACTGTCTATAATTTCCACCATCTCCTGGAGTTTCACTTCACTCCGGATCAGTCCTCCTGTGGATGTATAATCACCTTTTTTCAAAACATGTTTTAACTTAAACTCCAGAGGGTCCACACCCAATTTCTGAGCAAGGTGATGCATATGCATCTCAATAGCAAAAAAGGCCTGGGGGGCTCCGAATCCTCTGAAAGCTCCTGAAGGAACTTTATTTGTCGCGACTACTCTACCTCGAACCCTTACATTAGGTATTCTGTAGACACCGGTAGCAGCAAACATTGCTCTCTGGAGAACTACAGTAGAAAGCCCGGCATACGCTCCTCCATCAAGGATTATATCTACATCCATCCCCATGATGTTATGATTATCGTCTAAGGCTGTTCTGAATTTTATCAAAGAGGGATGTCTTTTAGTTGTTACTTCGATATCTTCCTTTCTGTCAAAAATGAGCTTTACTGGTTTCTTTGTTTTTATAGCTGCTAATGCTACATGCCCTGCAATGAGAGAGGGATACTCCTCCTTTCCACCAAACCCTCCCCCTGTTGTGGTAGCAACCACTCTAACCTTGTCTTCTGGCCATCCCAGGGCTTCAACAAGGGCATTTTTCACATAATAGGGACACTGCATGGATCCGTAGACTGTCACTCTTCCATTCTCATAAACCCCCAGCATTCCCTGAGGCTCAAGATATATATGCTCTTGATAGCCTGTCCTATACTCATCCCTGATTATAAGGTCCGCTTTTTTAAAACAAGAGTCCAGGTTGCCTTTTTCGAAATAATAGTCACCAAAGAGATTATCTTCGCCGTATATCGGGGGTTTATTACTTGTAAGGGCCTCTTCTATCGACAATATGGGAGGCAGATCTTCATACTCTATCTTTACCCGTGATGCTATTTCGTAAACTTTTTCCAGATCTGGTCCAACGACTAGAAGTATTGGCTCTCCTACGTAGTTCACTACATCCTCAGCAAAAAAGGGCATATCATCTAAAATCATTTTAACTCTGTTTTTACCTGGAACATCATTTTTATCCACAATAAAATAGCCTAAAGGCAAGGGGGGAATTTTTATGGATTTAATTTTTGCTCTTGGCTTTTCTGATCTCACAGTAACAGCATGAAGAACATCATCAAAAATATAATCATCTACAAACTTAGCTTCACCTTTGATCTTTAGGGGACCATCAACCCTCTTTACAGGTTCACTGATTCTTTTTTTCAAACCTGTGTCTGATTTTTTCATAATCCTCTACGGTGTCAACATCTATTATAATGCCATTATCAGGAACTTCAAGAATCGCATATCTGTTCTTCTTTATAAAATTTCTGAGATTTGAATCATCTGGCTCCTCAAGTAGCGACCTCTTTAGACTACCTCTCAAAAGCACAGGATGACCCTTTTTGCCCCTGTATGCAGGAATTACTATGTCAGCATCAACTTCAAGTAAGGCTCTATAAACATTCTCCCTTATAAGTGGGCAATCCCCGGGCAAAATAAAAAATCTTTCTGCTTGGACATATTTTACACCCTCTTTCACAGAGCTAAACATCCCTCTTTTATAATTTTTATTGAATACAACCTCGACCTTTTCATAGCTTGATAGTATCTCTCTCAATCGCTCTATTTTATAACCGCCTACCACTATAATCCGTGAGGAAACCTGATAGGGCCCTTCTATAGTTCTTTCTATAAGAGTTTTATCCCCAAGAGGAAGCTCCATTTTAAATACCCCAACCCTCTCTGAAAGTCCTGCAGCCAGAACAATTGTTTCAATATTCATCTCACTATTTCCTCAATGTTTCTAATAGCTCTTTGGGGAAATTCTAATCTCCTCTTAGCAGCATCTATATCTTTAAGACCGTTACCTGTAATGAGAAGTACTACCACCGAATCTCTGTTCAGAGTGTCTTTAACCTTAATAAAGCCTGCTAAGGAGGCACTGGCAGCAGGTTCTGCAAAAAGTCCTGTTGTGGAAGCCAGCAATTTCTGGGCCTCTAAGATCTCTCCATCATTTACTTTTACACATTTACCCCCAAAATCTTTAAGCTGTTTAATTGCATAATAACCGTTTCTTGGAATATTCACAGATATTGAATCTGCCACGGTTCTTGCGTTTATAGGCTCAAAACTGCCATTTTCAAAAGCTTTACAGATTGCATCACTTCCCTCAGCCTGAATCGCATATACCACAGGGATTGTATCGGCAAGGCCTAGTCTTTTAAGGTCTCTGAATCCCTTATAAACCCCACCAAGAATAACTCCATCTCCCACAGGGACGAATATATAATCTGGAACCCTGCCAAGTTGCTTAAAAATTTCTATTGAAACTGTCTTCTTGCCTTCTATGGTCAGGGGGTTGTAAGCTGTATTTCTTGAGAGGCTTCCAGTTATTTTTGAATATTCAAGAGAGAGATCATAGGCTCTGTCATAATTTCCATCAACTGGTATAACTCTGGCTCCATACTGGAGGGACTGGATAATTTTAGCTTTGGGTGCTGAAACAGGGACAAAGATAGTAATATTCAATCCCTGAGCTGCACCCACACCTGCCATGGAAGACGCAGCATTCCCGGTGGAAGCTATAACTACATCTTTAATCCCATGTTCCTTGGCAAAGGCAGCTACGAGATATGATGCTCTATCTTTCAGAGACCCCGTGGGATTAAGTGTATCGTCCTTTAGAAAAAGATTTGAAAAACCTAATATTTTCCTAAGATTTACAGGGCGCCAGAGTGGTGTATTTCCAACTGGAATAGGGGGAAAAAATTTAGCTCTTACCGGCAAGAAATCAAGAACATTGAATTTTTCAGGATTATCCTCATCCTGAAGCTCAAAATCAACTTCTAAAATTCCCCTAAGGGGCTTGTTAAGTTCCTGTTTTTTAGAGCATGCAGGACATACCATCAAATCTGGCTTAATTTCGAACTCTCTTCCACATTCACTACACTTATAAAAAAATTGCACTAAACCCTTCCTCCCATGAGAAGAGCTAAAATTGCCTTGGCTGTGTGTAGCCTGTTCTCCGCCTCATCATATATTATAGAGTTTTCACTATCTATAACTTCATCGGTAACCTCATGGCCTCTATCTGCAGGGAGAGCATGCATTATCTTTGCATCT
>QNDO01000195.1 GCA_003644895.1 Candidatus Hydrothermota bacterium
AGCTCTTTCTGCCATAGAAGAGAAAAGAGTAAACCTGAGAAAAAGAGTAATTCTCGAGATTGACCCGGGAGTCCCCTACATACCAGATTCCTTGATTTCGGATTCTATAGATTATAGTATTGAGATTACTCATTATAGAGCAAATGAGATGAAACTTGTTGTAGATTTGCCGCATGATGGGTTTCTCGTTTTTGCGGAAAACTATCATCCTGCCTGGAGGGTTCTGATTGACGGTAAACCCTCTAAGGTCTATCTAGCAAATTATGGATTCAGGGCAGTATATTGTCCCCGGGGAAGGCACGATGTAAGAATGTGTTACAGTTCAAAGGCACAAAAACTCGGATGGTTTTCAACATTTCTGGCCTTTCTTATTGTAGTGATATTTGCCGTTCCCTGGAGGAAAAGAAGATGAGGGCTTTCATCCTTGGACTTGATGGAGCAACCTTTGATGTATTTGAGAAATGGGTGAACGCAGGGAAATTACCGAATTTCAGAAAACTCTTTGAGGAGAGCACCCGAAGCCATCTCATTACCACTATACCTCCACTCACTCCCAGTGCCTGGTCATCCTTTATGACTGGTAAGAATCCCGGCAAACATGGAGTGTTAGATTTCTATGAACTTGACGAGGAAATGAACGTAAAGGTAAGTTACAGAAAGGCCAGAAAAGCCACCACCATATGGAAGTATTTCTCCATGAAGGGCTACAGGGTAATAAGCATTCATGTTCCCTTTACCTATCCACCTGAGCCTGTGAATGGTATCATGATAAGTGGTTTTCTCACACCTTCACTGAATTCCAGTTTTATATATCCACCGGAAATGAGGGATGAATTTATCAAAAATTTCCCGGATTACAGGTTTGCAGAAAATACACGATTTTCAGAGAGGAGAGAGGATCAGGAGGCTTTCAGGGACGAAATTTTCGAAAATATGAAGCTCCGGATGAAAGTAGTGGATTATATGATGGAAAAATATCCATGGGATCTATTCATGGTGACTTTTATGGGTATTGACCATGCACAGCACTGGTACTGGAGATTTTATGATGAAGACTCCCCTTATTATGACCCTGAAGGTGCAAAAAGTCTGGGAGACACCATTTTTAAAGCATACAGTTTTATAGACGATTATCTTGGAGATTTGCTTCCAAGGCTGGGGGAAGATACTTATTTCTGCATAATGTCTGATCATGGATTTGGAAGATTTTACAAACAGGTGTTTGTAAATAACTGGCTGAAAGAGAGGGGATTTATAAAATTTAAGCGAGATGTAAGAACCCTTGTAAAGCGTTCTTTCTACGAAGTTGGCCTCGATACCAAGAAGATATCGGAACTGGTATTCAAATCAGGACTAGGTAAACTATGGGCGAAATTTTCCAGTGAAAGTAAAGCTTCTCTTGCATCTGGATTTGGTATAACTTTCAAAGATGTGGATTGGAGAAGAACAGAAGCATATTCTTTTGGCTATTTTGGTCCCGTTTTTGTTAATCTCGAGGGAAGATTTCCCTTTGGTTCAGTGAAGCGTGAAGACTACGAGAGGGTCAGGGAGAAGATCATTGAGGCCATGCTTGAACTCGAGGATCCGGAAAGGGGAGAAAAGATAGTAAACAAAGTATGGAGAAAAGAAGAGATTTATCATGGCCCTTTTGTGGACAAGTTCCCGGACGTTGTGGTAGCCATGGATGATTTTGCGTACACGTCCAGTACATTTCCTTTCCCGTCTAAAAGACTTTTTGCCACTCCATTTACATATAAGTCAGGTGAACACAGGATGAACGGGGTTTTTGTTTTTAAAGGGCCGGGAGTTAAGAGAAATTATTTTATAGAAAGACCATCCATTATGGATATTACTCCAACTCTTATGCAATTGTTCAGGATCCCCATTCCCCAAGATATGGATGGGAGAGTACTCAAAGAGATTTTTGAGTAAAAAAGACTTTCAAGAAGGTGATTAGAAAATATACGAAAGTGGCCATAGCAACTGACACTCCCACTTTGTCCACAGGCGGCAGCTTTAATATAGTGAATGAGCATACGAGAACAATTATTGATACAGCAGGTGATATAATAAGCCACCTGTAAGAAGTCATACTCACCAATATCCTGTTGGAGAGTCTGGCGAGGAGATAAAACACAAGAAATAATGAAAAAAAGATGGTGACTCTCTGACTCATAATATATTTTGTACCATAAAACAACTTCAAAACCCAGGGGCCTGTAAGACCAAAAAAGATTACCACAAGGAGCCCCAAGCTTCCTATAAAAATATAACTATTTCTGATGTATCGTTTTGCAAGTGGTATATTATTGCCCTGAATAGCTCTATTTAAATTGGGCAACAGACTGGAGAAAAGGGCAATGGATGCGGTCCTTACAATACTCAAGATGCTGAGAAAAGCTCCTATAAAGCCAGCAATCTGGGCACTATTCTTAGCCGTTAATTTTGCAAGTATAGGTGGTGAGCGGAAGATAAAGATATCAAAGAAGTTTGCAAGAGTAAGTACAATACTAGCTTTAAAAATAGCTTTGAGCCATTCCTTCTTCCTAACTTTGAAGGGGTGTATTCCCTCCTTATTTAGTTTAAAAAATAGATAAAAAAGAGGAAATATTGGCGCAAGACTTATTCCAAGGAGTGTTCCAGCTGGTTGAGAAAAATGGGTAATATAAAAAACAAGAAACATGAGGGGGAAAAAGGAGTGGAAAATCACTAAATTTAAAGCAGAGACATTAAATTTTCTTATACCCTCAAAGAACGAATTCAGAATCCAGAACAGAGGTATTAAAAAAGAAGCGAACAGAAAAAACAGAAGATAGAGGTCCTTTCCTTCAAATAGTTTTGTTGTGATGACTTCCCTTAAAATGAGAAAAATAAGCAAAAATATCACGAAGAAGAGTAAAGAGATCAGTAAAACAGAATAAAGGATACCTTCCAATCTGGGCTTTTCCTCCTCATGGTGAGAAATATATTTGACAACTACATCTCTGAACCCCCCACCAATAAGAGTCTGGACTGTAACTAATGAGGAATAAAATACTGCAACGACTCCGTATTTTTCAGGACCCAGGAAACGTCCTGCAAGAATATTAAAAAGAAATATTGCAATTCCCGAAATACCGAGGCCGAGAAGGTTATACAGCATTCCTTTTCTTACACCAAACCCCATGGAGTAATTGTAAATATTAAGAGATGGCAGTGCAAGCAAATGCTTTTTGCAGGATTTTTTCTGAGATTTTATAATATTGCATTAAAATGAAAAAGGAGATATTGTCCGAAATTTTCTATAGACTTTATGAGAGCTATGGCCCCCAACACGAGTGGCCTGGAGAT
>QNDO01000196.1 GCA_003644895.1 Candidatus Hydrothermota bacterium
GTCTATATTAAACTCCTCCGGCCCAGTAGATTTTGGAGGATTGAGATTAAAGTAAGGATGTTCTAGAAGTTTATTCACAATTTCCATATGAATCTTTCCTTCCCTTGCTATTTTTCCCTCTGGATCGTATTCCATATCGAACAACTCTCTCGTGAGCTGGTTTATCAGAACATTACCTGGTCCAGTATCAAAGGCAATAACATCCTCAGGATTTGCACCCTTGGGTATGTATGTAAGATTGGAAATTCCTCCTATATTATGAATGGCAACAGATATTTCTTCTTCTCTGAACATTATAAAATCGGCCATAGGAACAAGGGGAGCGCCATCTCCACCTGCTGCAACATCTTGAACTCTGAAATCAGAAATAACCGGAATCCCTGTCTTCTCCACTATGCAGGCAGCTTCTCCTATTTGAAAAGTGGATTTTGTTTTTTCCCCTTTATTTTGGTCAGGACGAGGGATATGATAGATTGTTTGGCCATGGGATGCAATGAAATGTGGTGTAATGCCAGACTTTACCATAGCTTCCTTCGCAACCTCGCCGAAAAAATGGCCGATTTCAAAATTTACCTGGGTAATAAGGTCCACCGTTCCCTTTTTCCTATCCATGCATCTTCTTATCCTCTTTCTGAGCTCTTCTGGATATTCCTTGGAGTAGAAAAAGAGAAGCTTGGGCCTCCCTTCCTCAATTTCTACTATTGAAACATCGCATCCATCACATGATGTTCCTGACATCAACCCCATTACTATCATCTTTTCCAATCTCCCAAAAGAGGATTATCAGTGTTATTATAAGGTAATATATGGGTATTAAAAAAATTTTAGGGTGGAAGCTAATGGAGGCGAATGGGAGAGAAGAAATTTTTGTTGCAAGTTTTATTATAATTTGCGCTATAACATGAGCACATGCAGAGAATCTTGAACTAAGTAAATATAGTCTTAAAAAGGAGAAGAGAACAGCAAGGAGAGTTTCAGATAGAAAAATGAAAACAAGGGGGAGGAAAACGAGATTACTGAGTGGAGAAAGTAAACTGATGTTTCCAAAAAATAAAGACGAAACAGGGATTGTGAATATCTGAGCTAGAAAGCTGGCAAGAAATGGATACACAGTATATTTCGCAATAGCTGTTTTTAACTTTATCTTAGGTAATAAATATACTATACCAAAGGTTGCAAGATACGAGAGGAGAAATCCCGGGCTTACGAGCCAATCGGGTTTTAATAGAGAAGATATAAGCAGAGCGATTCCCAGAGCATTGAGTGGGGTTATTCTCCTCATTAGATAATAAGGGAGGGTCATGTATAAGGTAAAAATGAATGCCCTGGCAATGGGGGCTTGGAGTCCAACGATGCAGGTATAAAGAAAGAGAGCAGATATTGTGAATATATATTTCCACCCAGAGGTCATGGGAAAAAATGAAAGTAATAAGGTGATAATAATAAAAATCATCCCTGCATGCAGACCTGAAATTGCAAGGAGATGTGCAATCCCCGAATTTCTAAAGGAGGTTTTGATACGCTCAGGAAGCATATCCCTGTCACCCAGTATGAGGCTCCTAGCCAGAAAGTAAGTGTCATTCATACCAAATTCTTCAAGAAGCTTTCGATTTATTTTATTATGTAATTTCTCGAAGAAATTTTTACTGGAGTTAACCGGAGATATATTTGAAGCCTTAATAAACAGCATTCTGCTCCAGACTCTTACCCGCCCCTTTATTCTTACCCTTTCTCCGTATTCGCCTCCCTGTGCGCCTCTGATTATGAAGGGGATCGGTAGCTTATCGAGATAGAATTTATTGCTATTTTTAATTCTAAATGTCCCCTGAATATATTTTCCGTTTATTTCAGTTCTGAAGAGATTTAATTTCAGGTTCTTTGCCCCCCGTAGATAGCCCACAATCAAAAAACCCAACAGGATGAAGAATTCACATCTTTTCAGAAATATAACAATAGGGATTAAAAGGAACAGAGTGAGTGTGATGTAAAGAGAGTCAAGTATTCTTAACGAGATACCCAGAGCGAACAGAAAACCTGCAAAGAAAAGAGGTTCCTTGTATAACCTCAACTCTTTTTGCTTTTTCTCCTGGTTTTGTCAGTAGTTATGTATATATGGTTCCCCAAGTAGAGAAGAGCATCCAGACGATCTGTATTCAGGGTGGAGTCCTTAAGAAATGCATCTTCCTCTATGTAAGTTTTCATGACCTCACCAATGAAAAGGGTATGGTCTCCTGTTTTCAAATGGTCAACGAGTTTGCATTCTAATGTGAGATATGCATCTTCAAGAACAGGAGCTTCACAACATTCTCCGATGAAATATTTCAAATTGAATTCGCTGAATTTGTCCACATCACGCCCGGAAACACTCCCCAGCTTATCTACTAAGTCCATGTATTCATAACTTAGGAAATTGATGCTGAAGGCCTGAGCTTCTAAGATTAATTTAAAGGAAAATCTCTTCGGAGATATGGAAACGGCATAAAGGGGTGGAATGAATGACAGCGCAGTATGCCAAACAACAGGAATTAGATTCTTTTTTTTGCCTGTATTAATACCCACAACTGCTACTAATAAAGGATAGTAATAATATGTTTTTGGAAGGCCATTTATTGCTGTTTTTCCCATATTATTTCTCTATTTTTATGAATTTCTCTGTTCTTGTCTTTGAATCTACCTTAACTTTTAAGAAGTATACGCCTTGAGGAAGGTTCCTTAATTTAATATACGCTGTTTTCTTTCCTGCTTCGATTTTCCCAAGCTGTATTTTTCTTCCCTGGATGTTATAGACAGTGTATTTTGCCGGAAGTTTGAGTTTTTCGGAGAAGTTGATTCGCATAACGTTAGATTTTATGACATTTGAGATGTAGAAAAGTTTATTTCTGGAATTTAATTTATTTTCTGTAATCGAGGTTATTTCAGGTGGGTCAGTTGTAAATTTTATAATATGACCCGCAGCGAGGGGCAGGGAAGCTGTGGAGTCATATGTTTGATTATATACATACTGTAGACCTGCGGAATGGTCTGGCTTTTCTATGCCCACAGTGCAGCTTGAAGGGTCAGATACTGTCTGATATTGAAAAATTATTTCACCATCTCCTGTTGTAGTTGGATAGATCATTGGGTCTCTTAATATGATTTCAAAGCTTTCAGGCACTGACAAATCCCAATGATATACGTTTTTCCATTCTATAACAAAAGCATCGCCCGTATCATCGTAGTATATATAAATATCGCCATTTATCGCGGGTGATAGGTCATCAAAGAAGGGAGCAATCAATGCAGGAGGGTTGGAAGAGGAGGGGATTGGGTTGTTATTCCAATCGGTTTCA